>NZ_JAAGPL010000321.1:0-6104 GCF_017104785.1 Burkholderia sp. Ac-20353
AAGCGCCGTCACGAGCGCGACACGGCGCGCGTGGCAGCCTGTGCGGCGCGGCTCGAGGTGCTGAGTCCGCAACGCACGCTCGAGCGCGGCTACGCGGCGCTGATCGATGCGCAGACCGGCCGTGCGGTGCGCGCGCCGAGCGCGCTGAAGCCGCAGCGGCGCCTGACCGTGCACCTTGCCGAAGGCTCGGCGGACGTGTCGCTCGCCGACGTGCAGCCGCGGCTGTCGGATACGTTCTGACGGAACGGCGGCGCGCGGCGGCACCGGCCGAGCGCCGCGCATCGATCCGTCGGGCAGGCGCGTATCGTGCTCGTCGTCTGTCCGGACGTTGCGCGAACGCCGGTTTTCCGCATACCGCGGATAAATGGCCCGTGAGTTTGCGGGGTTATTCTTCCTCGCCTACAATCGGACGCTCGGCAGCATTCAACACAGCCTCCCTACATACTCAACGAAGGAATCGCCATGGCTCATACGCTCCCGCCGCTCCCGTACGCTGAAGACGCGCTCGCGCCGACCATCTCGCAAGAGACGATCCAGTACCACTACGGCAAGCATCACCAGGCTTATGTGACGAACCTGAACAACCTGATCCCGGGCACGGAATTCGAAAACCTGTCGCTGGAAGAGATCGTGAAGAAGTCGTCGGGCGGCATCTTCAACAACGCCGCGCAAATCTGGAACCACACGTTCTTCTGGAACAGCCTGTCGCCGAACGGCGGCGGCGCACCGACCGGCGCGCTCGGCGACGCGATCAACGCGAAGTGGGGTTCGTACGACGCGTTCAAGGAAGCGTTCACGAAGGCTGCAGTCGGCACGTTCGGCTCGGGCTGGGCATGGCTCGTGAAGAAGGCCGACGGTTCGCTCGACATCGTGTCGACGAGCAACGCGGCAACGCCGCTGACGACGGACGACAAGGCGCTGCTGACGATCGACGTGTGGGAACACGCGTACTACATCGACTACCGCAACGCACGTCCGAAGTTCGTCGAAGCGTTCTGGAACATCGTGAACTGGGACTTCGCAGCGAAGAACTTCGCGTAAGCGATTTCCCTGCGCGCTTGCCACGCGGCCCGCACCGGCCGCGCGGCATCCCGGAAAAGCCCTCCATCGCGAGGGCTTTTTGTTTTTGTGCGCCGTGCTGATTGTGCGCGCCGCACGGCGCGCGTTTCATCGAGCCTTATAACCACAGGCAATCAGCCGATGCCATAAATTCAATAGACGCTCGCGAGGCCGGCTCCGACACTCCTTTCCAGCAATTCGTGACACGAATGACGGCGCGCATCGAGACCCCGCCACGGGGCAGCGCGACGGCCCCTGGAGGAGACACCATGTTTCAACGCCCCCGCGTCAGTCGGTCGATACTCGCGCTGATGTGCGCGATGTCGTTCATCATGTACCTCGATCGCGTGAACCTGTCGGCGTCCGCCGGCGTGATTCGCGACGACCTGCATCTGTCCAATACCGGCGTCGGTCTCGTGTTCGCGGCGTTCGCGTACACGTACGCGATCTGCCAGGTCCTGGGCGGCTGGGCGAGTGACCGCTACGGCGCCAAGCGCACGCTGATCGCGTGCGCGACCATCTGGATCGTCGCGACCGTCGCCACCGGGCTGGCGGGCGGCCTTGCGTCGCTGTTCTGCGCGCGCATGCTGCTCGGCGTCGGCGAGGGCGCCGCGTTGCCCGCGCAGGCCCGCGCGCTGACCAACTGGTTCCCCGCCGGGCGGCGCGGCTTCGTGCAGGGGCTCACGCATTCGTTCTCGCGGCTCGGCAATGCGGTGACGCCGCCGCTCGTCGCGTTCGTCGTCGCGCTCGCGTCATGGCGCGCATCGTTCATCGCGGCGGGGGTGCTCACCGCGGTGTGGGTGATCGTCTACGCGTGGTACTTCGCGGACGATCCGCGCCGGCACCGCCACATGTCCGCCGACGAAGCGGCCAGTCTGCCGCCCGCCCGCAGCGACGCCGGCGCCGACGCACGCGTCCGCACGCCGTGGCGGCGGCTTCTCGCACGCGTCGCGCCGACGATGGTCGTGTACTTCTGCTACGGCTGGACCGGCTGGCTGTTCTTCACGTGGCTGCCGAGCTTCTTCATGCACGGCCGCGGGCTCGACCTGAAGCAGTCCGCGTTCTTCTCGGCCGGCGTGTTCCTGTCGGGCGTCGTCGGCAACACGGCGGGCGGCGTGCTGAGCGATCGCGTGCTGAAGCGCACCGGGAACGTCGTCGCCGCGCGCCGCAACGTGATCATCGTCGCGTTCGTCGGCGCGCTCGTGTTCCTCGCGCCGGTGATGTTCGTCAAGTCGCTGACCGTGACTGCGATGTCGATGAGTCTGTCGTTCTTCTTTCTCGAGATGACGATCGGGCCGATCTGGGCGGTACCGATGGACATCACGCCGCTGCACGTCGGCGTCGCGAGCGGCCTCGTGAACGCGGGCTCCGCGATCGCGGGGATCTTCACGCCGATCGCGTTCGGCTTCGTCGTCGACCGCACGGGCAGCTGGACGCTGCCATTCGCCGGCTCGATCGCACTGCTCGTGCTCGGCATCGTGATGACGTTCTTCATGCGGCCCGACATTCCGTTGCGCGACGACACGCATATGGCGCCCGCGGACGACACGGCGCTCGGGCTGACCGGCCCGTCCGGGCGCTGAGCGGGGAGGCGTAACGATGAAACTGTCACCTGTCTCGAATTCGCCGGCGCTCGACGCCGCGACCCGCAAGGCCCGCCTGCGGCTACTGCCGTTTCTCGTGCTGATGTACGTGCTTGCGTTCGTCGATCGCGCGAACGTCGGATTCGCGAAGAACGTGCTGCAGGCCGATACGGGCCTGAGCGACGCAGCATTTGCGTTCGGCGCGGGCATCTTCTTCGTTGGCTACGCGCTGTTCGAAGTGCCGAGCAACCTGCTGATGCATCGCTTCGGCGCACGCGTGTGGATGAGCCGCATCATGCTCACGTGGGGCATCGTGTCCGCATGCACGGCGTTCGTGCACGACGCGGCGAGCTTCTACCTGCTGCGCGTGCTCCTCGGCATCGCGGAGGCCGGCTTTTTTCCCGGCATCATCCTGTTCCTGTCGAACTGGTTCCCGGTGCGCATCCGCGCGCAGGCGATGGGGCTGTTCTATTTCGGGCTGCCGCTTGCGCTCGTGCTCGGCAGCCCGGCGTCGGGCTGGTTGCTCGACCTGCCGATGCCGTTCGGCCTGCACCCGTGGCAACGGATGTTCGCGGTCGAAGGGCTCGCGGCCTCCGCGGTTGGCGTGATCGCGTTCTTCTACCTGACCGACCGGCCCGCAGACGCGCGCTGGCTGTCGGCCGACGAGCGCACGGCGCTCGTGGCGACACTCGGCGATGAGGACGCGCGCAAGCGCGCGCACGGCCCCGCATCGGTGATTGCCGCGCTGCGCGATCCGCGCGTGCTGTTCTTCAGCGCAATTTACTTCGCGATCCAGATCAGCGTGTACGGCGTCGTGTTCTACCTGCCGACGCGCATCGCCGGATTGACGGGCGGTCACGTTGGCATGACAGTGGGTTTGCTGACTGCGATTCCGTGGTGCGCGGCGATTCCTGGCACGTTCGCCGTCACGCGGCACGCGGATCGCTCGGGGCGGCATCGCGGATGGGCGGCCGCGATGCTCGCGCTTGCCGCGACCGGTATTGCCGCGTCGGCGCTCGGCACGTCGCTGCCCGTCGTGCTCATCGCGTTCTGCGTCGCCGCGACGGGATTCGTCGCGGTGCAGCCGCTGTTCTGGACGTTGCCGACCGGGTATCTCGGCGGCGCGGCCGCGGCGGGCGGGATCGCGTTCGTCAATTCGATCGGCAATCTCGGCGGCTTCGTCGCGCCGAATCTGAAGAGCCTTGCCGAACGCGCGGTCGGGTATCCGCAGGCCGGCATGCTGTCGCTCGCGCTGTTCGGTTTCATCGGCGCGGCGCTGCTGCTGATGGCCGGAACGCGGCGACGCGGGGAAACGGCGCGCGACGACAGCGCGTGGCGGGGGCAGCCGGGGCGGTCGTGAGCGTTGGCGCGGCGCACGGGCAGGGTTCCGCCGCGGGGTTCCGCCGTTTACCCCGCGTGGCCCGGCAGCCCGCTCGCGCGGCGTAGCGCATCGACATCGACGAGCTCGATTTCTCCGACGTGCAGCCGCACGACGCCGTCTGCCTGGAGCGACTTCAGCAACTGATTCGTGGTCTGCCGCGTCAGCGACAGCATCGCCGCGAGCTTTTCCTGCGACAGCCGGATCCGCGTGCGGCCGGCGCTGATGCCGCCGTAGCCGTCGGCGATCATCATCAGCCGCGCGGCAAGCCGCTGCGCGGCCGGCATCACGCTCATCGCCTCGACGGTCAGGAAGCTGAGCCGCAGCTTCTGTGCCATCAGCAGTGCGAACTGCCGCCAGTATTGCGGTGTCGCGTCGAGTATCGCGAGCAGCGCCGCCTGCGGCACGTGCAGCAGCAGCGCATCGTCGAGCGCGATCGCGTCGTGCGTGCGCGGCAGGCCATCGAACAGCGCGATCTCGCCGAACCACGTGACCGGCTCGGCAACTGTCAGGATCGCCTCCTTGCCCTGCGGATCGACCGCGCCTATCGTGAGGGAACCGCCCAGCACCGCATACAGCCCGCATGGCGGGTCGCCGCGGCGGAACAGCGCGTGGCCGGCCGGCAGCCGTCGCAATGCGCCATGCGCGAGCAGCTCCGTGCGCAGCGCGTGCGGCAGCGCAGCAAACCACGGGTGCGCGTCGAGTTGCGGCAGAAAGCGGTCGAGGGGCTCAGGCATGGGCGGCGCGATGTCGGGTAGCCGACAGAGGTTCTCGGGCGTGACGGGCATCATAGCGCGCAACGAACGACAAGGAGACGCGATGAAAACGCTCGAAGACCATCTTTCCCAATATGCGGCCTATCACCGCGACGCGCGCAACATCGCGACGCACCTGGTCGGCATTCCGATGATCGTGTTCGCGGTCGAGGTGCTGCTGTCGCGGCCCGCACTCGGCACGCTCGCGGGCGTCGCGCTGTCGCCGGCGCTGCTGCTCGCGATCGCGTTCGCCGTGTTCTACCTGCGTGTCGACCTGCGCTTCGGCATCGTGATGACGGCGCTGTTCGCGCTCGGCCTGTGGGCCGGGCAGACGCTTGCGACGCTGCCGACCGCGCAATGGCTCGGGATCGGCATCGGCGTGTTCGTCGTCGGCTGGATCGTGCAGTTCGTCGGGCACTGGTTCGAGGGGCGCAAGCCTGCGTTCGTCGACGATCTGGTCGGCCTGATGGTCGGGCCGCTGTTCGTCGTCGCCGAGGTCGCGTTCTTCGCGGGGCTGCGTGGCGACGTGCGGCGCGCGGTCGAGAAGCGGGCCGGGCCCGTGCACGGCGGCGCGCACGACGTGCACGTGTGAACGTGCCGATCGCGCGCATCTGCGTGTTCGGCGCGGGCGCCGTCGGCTGCTATCTAGGCGGCCGGCTCGCGGCGGCCGGCCAGGATGTCCGGCTGGTCGGCCGTGCACGGATCGGCGACGCGATCCGTGCGCACGGGCTCGCGCTGTCGGACCTTCGCGGCTATCGTGCGCGGCTCGCGCCGGCGGACGTCGCGTTCGGCACCGATGCCGCCGCCGCGGGCGATGCGCAACTCGTGCTCGTCACCGTGAAATCGGCGGCGACGCCGGACGCCGCGGCGCAGCTTGCCGGTGTGCTGCGGCCCGGCACGCTCGTGATCAGCTTCCAGAACGGCTTGCACAATGCCGACACGTTGCACGCCGCGTTGCCGCAAGCCACCGTGCTTGCCGGCATGGTGCCGTTCAACGTGATCGAACGGCAGCCGGGCGCATTTCACCAGGGCTCGGCCGGCGTCCTCGCGGTCGACGCGTCGGCTGCGCTGCAGCCGTTTGCCGACGCGTTCGCGCGCGCCGGGCTGCCGCTCGCGCAGCATCGCGACATGCGCGCCGTGCAATGGGCGAAGCTGCTGTTCAACCTGAACAACGCGGTCAATGCACTCGCGGACCTGCCGCTGCGCGACGAGCTCGCGCAGCACGCGTATCGCCGCGATCGGCAGGGCGTCGGGTAGGGAAAGAGTGTCGGAGACGGTGTAGGTCTCGGTGTGCGTCTGCGAATTAAACAACAACAGCAGGCGAGCCGT
>NZ_JAAGPL010000322.1:0-6093 GCF_017104785.1 Burkholderia sp. Ac-20353
GCCGATGTCGCGGCCGTGGCCGGTGGCTCCTGCGCGTGCAGCGCCTGCGCGGCGGCCAGCAGCGCCGATGCGCCGATGGAGGCCTTCAACAACGTGTATTTCATCTCTAAACCCCTGTCGATGCGCGTGTGATGTGTGTTTGATGCATGTAGCCGGCGCGCGGCGTGGCACGCCTGGTCGATCGCGCCGCGTGCGGTGGCGTGTCGAGCAGCCTCTTCGCAACAGCCGTGCCAGCGGGCGCGCGGGCCGATGTCTCGCGGCATTGCCGTCGATCGGGGTATGCCGGACGGGGGCAGACGGTCGCGCATTTCGGCCGCTTTGCTGAAAACCCAGCACCGCTGCGCGTGGCCGCACGGCGTGCTGCATTTGCGGCATCTCGCTGGAAATCCAGCGCGCGATTCGACGCACGGTGGCCGCACGCGCAGGCAGGACGGTCGTGGCACGGTGCTTGCTCACGACACGGACCATGCTTCTAACAACGAGGATTTTCATGAACGCGTTCACGTCCGCCGCTGCGCCTGCTCCCGCGCCGTCTCCGATTTCTTCCCGTCCGCCTGCGAGCCGCATCGCCGACGACGCGCATGCGCTCGAAACCGCGCGCCGCCTTGCCGGCGAACTGTCGCGCGACGCGGCGCTGCGCGACCGCGAGCGGCGGCTGCCGTTCGCCGAGCTCGACCTGTTCTCGGGCAGCGGCCTGTGGGGGATCACCGTGCCGCGTGAGTACGGCGGCGCGGACGTATCGCTTGCGACGCTCGGCGCAGTCGTGCGGACCGTCGCCGAAGCGGACCCGTCGATCGGCCAGTTGCCGAAGAATCATTTCCACGCGCTCGACGTGATCCGGCTGACCGGCGACGACGCGCAGCGCCGCAAGTTCTTCGGCCTCGCGCTCGATGGCGCGCGCATCGGCCATGCGGCGTCCGAGCGCGGCACGAAGAACGCGCTCGAGATCGCCACGCGGCTCACGCGGCGCGGCGGGCGTCTCGTGCTCGACGGCCAGAAGTTCTATTCGACCGGCGCGTTGTTCGCCGACTGGATCGCGGTGCTCGCTCTCGACGACGACGGCCGCTACGTGCAGGCACTCGTCGAGCGCGACCGACCGGGGCTCGACATCGTCGACGACTGGAGCGGCTTCGGCCAGCGCACGACGGCAAGCGGCACGCTGACGTTGTCGGAGGTCGAGGTCGATCCGGCCGACGTCGTGTCGATCCAGGCCGCGTTCGAGCGGCCGACGCTTGCGGGGCCCGTGTCGCAATACCTGCATGCGAACATCGACGTCGGCATCGCGCGCGCGGCGATCGCCGACACGATCGACTTCGTGCGCACGCGCAGCCGGCCGTGGGCGGACAGCGGCATCGCGCGCGCATCGGACGATCCGTACGTGATTCGCGATGTCGCGGACCTGCAGATCCGGCTGCTCGCGGCCGAGGCCGTGCTCGATCGCGCGGCCACGGAACTCGCCGCGCTGCCGGACACGCCCGACGACGCTCAGGTCGCGCACGCGTCGGTGCAGGTCGCGGTCGCGAAGGTGCTCGGCACGGAACTCGCGATCCTCGCGACCAACAAGCTGTTCGAGCTGTCGGGCACGCGCTCGGTGCTGAGCGAGTACAACCTCGACCGTCACTGGCGCAACGCGCGCACACACACGCTGCACGATCCGGTGCGCTGGAAATACCACGCGATCGGCAACTACGTGCTCAACCACGTCAATCCGCCGCGCCACGGGTATCTGTGATGAACGGCACGCGTTCGAATCCGCCACAGTTCGCGCTGCAGGACCCCGCGCGACGTCGTTACCTGATCGCGTCCGCGTGGGCCGCGGCCGGACTCGGCGGCGCCGCGCATGCGTTCGCCGCAGACGCCGCCGCCGCTGCGGCCACTGCAGCACCGGTGCGCGGCGGCACGCTGTCGCTGTTCGCGCAGCCGGAGCCGCCGTCGCTCGTCAATGCGGTGACGCCGCACGTCGCGTCGCAGTATGTCGGCGGCAAGATCTTTCAGGGCTTGCTCGTCTACGATCCGCAGCTCAGGCCGGTGCCGGTGCTCGCA
Organism: Burkholderia sp. Ac-20353; assembly: GCF_017104785.1. NCBI lineage: Bacteria > Pseudomonadati > Pseudomonadota > Betaproteobacteria > Burkholderiales > Burkholderiaceae > Burkholderia > Burkholderia sp. Ac-20353. The sequence continues at coordinate 2,044 of NZ_JAAGPL010000322.1, forward strand.
CGCAGCTGGAACGTGTCGGCCGACGGGCTGCGCTATACGTTCGACCTGCAGCCGGGTGTGCGCTGGCACGACGGGCAGCCGTTCGGCGCGCAGGACGTGGTCGTTACGCTGAAGGAGATCGCACCGCAGGCGCTGCCGCGCACGAAGGTGACGTTCGACAAGTACATCGCGTCGATCGACGCGAGCGGGCCGCTGCAGGTGACGATCCGCCTGAAGAAGCCGTATGCAGGCCTGATCAATCTGCTCGGCAGCGGGCTGCTGCCGATCCTGCCGGCCCACCTGTACCAGGGGAAGGACCCGCGCAGCAATCCGGCGAACCAGCATCCGGTCGGCACGGGGCCGTTCGTGTTTCGCGAGTGGAAGCGCGGCGCGTATGTGCGTGTTGCGCGCAATCCCGACTACTGGAAGAAGGGGCTGCCGTATCTCGACGGGATCGTGTTCAACATCGTGCCCGACGCGGCCGCGCGTGCGATTGCGTTCGAGCGCGGGCAGATTCATGCGCTGCGCGCGGGCGACGTCGACTACGCGGACGTCGCGCGGCTCGCGAAACTGCCGGACGTCGCGCTCACGACGCAGGGCTGGGAGCTGTTCACGGGGATGGCCTTTCTCGAACTGAACCAGCGCAAGCCGCCGTTCGACAACGTGCTCGTGCGGCAGGCCGTGCTGCATGCGCTCGATCGCCAGTTCATCGTCGACCGGATCTTCTACGGCTACGGGAAGGTGGCGAACGGCCCGTTCGTATCGTCGTCGCCGTTCTACGATCCGGGCGTGCCGCGCTTTGCGCACGACCCGGACCGTGCGCGGGCGCTGATCCGCCAGTCGGGCGTCGACGTCGGCCGGTTTCCGCTCGTGCTGCTCAACGGCGAGAAGGGCGGCGCGTGGGAGCGCGTCGCGGAATACACGCAGCAGGCGCTCGCGCAGGCGGGCTTCCGCATCCGTGTGCAGACGACCGACGCGGCCGGCTGGTATGCGCGCGTCGCGAACTGGGATTTCGACCTGAGCTACAACTTCCTGTTCCAGAACGCGGATCCCGATTTCGGCGTGTCGCCGCTGTACCGGATCGACGGCATCTCGAAGGGATCGCCGTTCGGCAACGTTGAGGGCTATCGCAATCCGACGCTCGATGCGCAGTGGGACGCCGCCGCGCAATCGACCGATCCGGCCGCGCGGCGCGGGCTCTATGCGCAGATCCAGACGGCGCTCGCGAACGACGCGGCCATCGCCAACATCTTCGAGATGGTCAATCCCACGGTGTACCGGCGCAACGTGCACAACCTGCTGCGCACGGCCACCAGCGTGAACGACAGCCTCGAGGACACATGGATCGGGTAACGCCATGACAAGCGGGTTGAGAAGCGCGCTGCGCGTGTCGGCGACGGTGGTACGGGGGCTGGCGGTCGTCCTCGGCGTGCTGGTCGTCAATTTCTTCCTGGTCCGGCTCGCGCCCGGCGATCCGGCGCTCATGCTCGCGGGCGACGCGGGCGCGGGCGATGCCGAATACGTCGAGCGGCTGCGCGCGCAGCTCGGGTTGAGCCGGCCGCTAGTGGAACAGTTCGCGGTGTATCTGCAACGCGTCGTGCACGTCGATTTCGGCTACTCGTACCGGAATCAGCTCCCGGTGCTGCAACTCGTCGCGGAGCGCCTGCCTGCGACGCTGCTGCTGATGGCGGCCGCGTTCGCCGTGTCGGTCGTGGCCGGCGTGACGGCCGGCGCCGTCGCCGCGTGGTGCGAGACGCGCGACGGCAGGTGGGAACGCCAGGTCGCGCGCGCGATCGGCGCGCTGGCCGTGATCGCGTATGCGACGCCGCTGTTCTGGCTGTCGCTGACGAGCGTGATCGTCTTCTCGGTCTGGCTCGGCTGGCTGCCGTCGTTCGGGATGGAGAGCGTCGGCGCCGGCTACACGGGCGTGCGCCACGTGCTCGACGTGGCCGCGCACCTCGTGCTGCCCGCGACGACGCTCGGGCTCGTCTACGGCGCGATCTACGTGCAGCTCACGCGCGCGGCGATGCTCGAAGTCGTCGAACGGGAGTTCGTGCGCACCGCGCGTGCGAAGGGCGCGTCCGAGCCGCGCGTGATGATTCGCCACGTGCTGCGCAATGCGCTGCTGCCGGTCGTCACGTTCGGCGGCCTGCAGCTCGGGCAGCTCGCGGGCGGCGCGCTCGTCACCGAGATCGTGTTCGCGTGGCCGGGCCTCGGCGGCCTGATGTACGACGCGCTGATGCAACGCGACTATCCGGTGCTGCTCGGGCTGCTGGCGGTCGTCGCGGCGCTCGTCGTCGGGTTCAATGCGCTGACCGATCTGCTGTACGGGATCGTCGATCCGCGTGCTGCCGTGCGGGAGGCGCGATGATGAGCCGCCGTTCGCAGCGCTTCCTGCAGCGCTTCCTGCACCGCTTCGTCCGCGCGCCCGGTGCACTCGCGGGCACGCTGTTTCTCGCCGCCGCCGCGCTGGTCGCGCTGACGGCGCCGCTGTGGCTGCCGTCGCCGTGGCGCCTCGCGGCCGAGCCGATGATGCGACCGCTGCTGGATGCGGGCCATCCGCTCGGCACCGACATGCTCGGGCGCGACGTGCTGGTCGGCCTGCTGTGGGGCGCGCGCGTGTCGCTGTTCGTCGGGCTCGCGGCAACCGTCGCAACCTTTGCACTCGGCGCGACGGTCGGCGCGCTCGCGGGCTGGTGCGGTGGCTGGATCGACAGCGTGCTGATGGGTGTCACCGCGCTGTTCCAGACGATTCCGCAGTTTGCGCTTGCCGTGACGATTGCCGCGGTGCTCGGCGCGTCGCTCGAATCGACGGTCATCGCGATCGCTGCCGCGTCGTGGCCCGCGATCGCGCGGCTCGTGCGCGGCGAGTTCATCGGGCTCGCGCACCGCGAATTCGTGCTGGCCGCCCGCGTTGCCGGTGAGACGCCCGCCGCGCTCGTGCGGCGCCAGATCCTGCCGCACGTGCTGCCGCCGCTCGCGGTGCTGGCCGCGCTAATGGTCGCGACCGCGATCCTGACCGAGTCGGCGCTGTCGTTCCTCGGGCTCGGCGACCCGGCGCAGATGAGCTGGGGCTTCATGATCGGCGCCGCGCGCAACGTGATTCGCGACGCGTGGTGGCTGAGCATCTGGCCGGGCGTCGCGATCGTCGCGACCGCGCTCGCGATCAATCGCGTCGGCGAAGGCTTGCGCGTGGCGTCGGCGCTCGCGCGGGCGACGACGGAGGGCGCGCGATGAGCGGCGCGCCGCTGCTGTCGATCGAGCATCTCACGCTCGCGTTGCCGCCGGGCGCGGAGCGTCGCGAAGCGGTGCGCGACGTGTCGCTGACGATCGCGCCCGGCGAAGTGCTGTGCGTGGTCGGCGCGTCCGGATCCGGCAAGTCGCTGCTCGCGTCGGCGATCGCGGGGCTGCTGCCGCACGGCGTGCGCCGCGAGCGCGGCCGGATCGTGCTGCATGGCTGGGACCTGACGCGCGGCACGGAAGCCGAATGGCGCGCGGTGCGCGGGCGTGACGTGTCGATGATTTTCCAGGAGCCACTCGCCGCGCTCAATCCGCTGATGCCGGTCGGCGCGCAGGTCGACGAGGTGCTGCGCGTTCATCGCGTGCTGACCGGCCGCGGCGAGGCAGCCGCACGCGCTGCGCGCGTGACCGCGCTGCTGCACGACGTCGGGCTGCCCGAACCCGAGCGGCTGCGTCATGCGTACCCCGATGCGCTGTCGGGTGGCCAGCGGCAGCGCGTGCTGATCGCGATGGCGCTGGCGCTCGAACCGGCACTGCTGATCGCCGACGAGCCGACGACCGCGCTCGACGTCACCACGCAGTCGCGGATTCTCGCGCTGATCGCGCAAGCGACCCGCGCGACGCGCACCGGCGTGCTGCTGATCACGCATGATTTCGGTGTGGTCGCGCAGATCGCCGATCGCGTCGCGGTGCTGCGCGACGGCGAAATCGTCGAAAGCGGCCGCGCGGCCGACGTGCTGCGCGCGCCGCGCGATCCTTACACGCGCGCGCTGCTCGATGCGGTGCCGCACGGCCGGGTCACGCAGCGCGCGGTCGCGCGCAGCGGCGTGC
>NZ_JAAGPL010000323.1:0-6083 GCF_017104785.1 Burkholderia sp. Ac-20353
GGTCGCGCACGTCGTCGGGCATCAGGTCGGGCGCGTGCGCGCCGTCCGGCACGAGCCCGAACGACTGCAGCCAGCGGCCCGTCTGCGCGAGCGACAGCCGCACGTGCCAGCTCCCGCCTTCGCGCGCGCGGCGCGCGAGCGCCATCATCGCGCCGAACGCCGCGAGATAGCCGGTCGCATGATCGAGCGCCTGGCACGGCAGGTGACGCGGCCGGTCCTCATGCGCAGCATGCTGCTCACGCCACGCGATCCCGCTCGCCGACTGCACGAGGCTGTCGAAGCCGCGCCGACGCGACCACGGCCCCGCATGCCCGTATGCTGATATCGATACGTACACGATGCCGGGCCGCGATGCGGCCAGCGCCTGCGGTGCAAAGCCGTGTGCTGCGAGCGCATCGGGACGGTACGCTTGCAGGAACACGTCCGCGTCGCGGGCAAGCTGCTGCAATGCGTCGACGCCCGCGGCGTCGCGCAGGTCGATCCATGCCGAGCGCTTGCCGCGTCCGTTGTCGATCACGAGCGGCGCGATGTTCGGCAGGTGCGGACCGTTCACGAGCAGCGTCTCTGCGCCATGCGACGCGAGCGTGCGGCCGGCGACCGGGCCCGCGATGATCCGCGTGAGATCGAGCACGCGCGCGCCGGCGAGCGGCCGCGTCGCGTCGCCCCGGCCGATCGGCTGCACGGGCGCGTCGCCAATGCGCTCGATCTCGAACAACGGCAGCGTCTCGACGGCACGCGCGTGCTCGTGCGCGCCCCATTCGTCAGGCATTCTGATCAATGCCGCGCAGAGTCCGGCATCCGCCAGCGCGGTGTCGAGCGCCGCGCCGTCCCAGGTGCGGATCGCCGCGGCGACGTCCGCACGCGTGTCACCGCATTCGAGCACCGCGAGGATGCCGCGCAGGTGATGCGGGAAATTCGCGTGCAGCTGGATCCAGCGCGCGTCGCGCGTCGCGTAGAAGCCCGTCACCGGATGACGCAGTTCGGGTGGCGGTCCGTCGTCGACGCGCAGGTAGCGCTCGCTGCGGAATGCGACGAGCGCGTCGCGCACCGACACATCGACATGCTGCGCGACGCCCGTGCGAAGGCGATGGCACTCGGCGGCGGCGAGCCCGGCCGCCGCGATCGTCGCCGCGGCAAGCGTGCCGACATGGAATGCGGACGGCAGCGCAGGGTCCTGCCCGGTGACGGTGACACGCGAGAGCGCGCCGGGGTCGCCCTGCGCGAGTTGCCACAGATGCGTCAATGCGAGTGCGGGAGTCATGATCGTGCGCGAGTGAGCGGGATACGAAATCGAGTCTAGATTTCACCGCGCGTGCGTTCAATCCTGATCGAGCAAATCGTGACTTGACGTATCGACGTGCCGCGGCCGCGCATGCGCTCACTCCCCGACCGCTTGCCTGCCCGTTTGCCCACTTGCAGCCTAGGTCGGCAGTGACGCGGCGGCGTGACGGCGGCGCCAGCCCCACGCGGCGACACGCTGCCGCCACGCGTCGGCGCGCACGGCGGCCGGCGCGTCCCGGGGACCGAACGCGAAGGTCGCGCCGCGGGGCCCGGCACTGATCCAGACCCGCATCCCGCGCGCGAACGCGAGCGTCTCGCCCGGCAGCAGCCAATGGTCGGCCAGCTCGCCTTCGACCGTCACCCACAGTTCGCCGTCCGCCACCTGCAGTGACGTGCAGTCGATCATCCGCCACCGCCCGGCGGGCTCGTCGCCGTCCAGCACATAGAGTCGCAGTTCACGCATGGCCGTCTCCTGGTCGGGTCGTCGGATACGTTCAGTATTCCGGACAGTGACAGCACGCGGACAGATACGGTCGCGGACACTTTCGACTGAACTGTACCGGCGTGCCGGCGAACGGGCGTCCGGTCCGGCGTCCGGCCAGTTGTCCGGTGGCGTGTCCGGCCGTGCGTCCGGCCGTGTGTCCGCTCATCGGCCCGTCGGACGCGCGGTCGAAACTGCACGGCAGGACTGCTTTCCCTACAATGTCCGGTGTCCCGCGTTCGCGCGCCCCGCCCTCGCCTTCATGTTCCAACGCCCACCCGCCACCGCCTCCGGCGAAAAAAACCTCACCGTCATGCTCTGGCTCGTCGCGACGGGCTTCTTCATGCAGACGCTCGACGCAACGATCGTCAACACCGCGCTGCCGTCGATGGCCGCGAGCCTCGGCGAATCGCCGCTGCGGATGCAATCGGTCGTGATCGCGTATTCGCTGACGATGGCCGTGATGATCCCGGTATCCGGCTGGCTCGCCGACACGCTCGGCACGCGGCGCGTGTTCTTCAGCGCGATCCTGGTGTTCTCGCTCGGCTCGCTGCTGTGCGCGAACGCGCACACGCTGCCGCAACTCGTCGGGTTCCGCGTGCTGCAGGGGATCGGTGGCGCGATGCTGCTGCCGGTCGGTCGGCTCGCGGTGCTGCGCACGTTCCCGGCCGAGCGCTACCTGTCCGCGCTGTCGTTCGTCGCGATTCCCGGCCTGATCGGCCCGCTGATCGGCCCGACGCTCGGTGGCTGGCTTGTGAAGATCGCGTCGTGGCACTGGATCTTCCTGATCAACGTGCCGGTCGGCGTCGCCGGCTGCGTCGCCACCTGGTACTCGATGCCCGACGCGCGCAACCCGGCGGTCGGGCGCTTCGACCTGAAGGGCTACCTGTTGCTGACGATCGGCATGGTCGCAATCTCGCTGTCGCTCGACGGGCTCGCCGACCTCGGCATGCAGCACGCGGCCGTGCTCGTGCTGCTGATCCTCAGCCTCGCGTGCTTCGTCGCGTACGGGCTGTACGCGGTACGCGCGACGCAGCCGATCTTCTCGCTCGAGCTGTTCCGGATCCACACGTTCAGCGTCGGCCTGCTCGGCAACCTGTTCGCGCGGATCGGCACCGGCGCGATGCCGTACCTGATCCCGCTGCTGCTGCAGGTGAGCCTCGGCTACAGCGCGTTCGAGGCGGGCCTGATGATGCTGCCGGTCGCGGCTGCCGGGATGTCCTCGAAGCGCTTCATCACGCACCTCATCATGAAGCACGGCTATCGCAAGGTGTTGCTCGCGAACACGATCATGGTCGGCGTGATGATGGCGAGCTTCGCGCTGATGCGCGACGCGATGCCGGTGTGGCTCAAGGTTGCGCAGCTCGCGCTGTTCGGCGGCTTCAACTCGATGCAGTTCACTGCGATGAACACGCTGACGCTGAAGGATCTCGGCACCGGCGGCGCGAGCAGCGGCAACAGCCTGTTCTCGCTCGTGCAGATGCTGTCGATGAGCCTCGGCGTGACGGTTGCGGGCGCGCTGCTCGCCACCTTCACCGGCATGCTGCGCACCGTGACGCCGAGCAACACGCTGCCCGCGTTCCATGCCACGTTCATCTGCGTCGGCCTCATCACCGCCGCGTCCGCGTGGATCTTCGCGCAGCTCGCGCCAGAGATCCGCGGCGCCGCGCGCAGGGCCGATCCGTCGGAACGCGCCTGATCCGTGCGCGCGGCGCAGGCGTCGTCGCGGCGCACCGTGCACCACGACGGTGCACCGCCAGCACCGGCAGCACCGGCAGCACCGACGGCACCACCGGCGGTCGTCCGCGCCGCGCACAGGGCCGCGGCGGCCCGACGCTCGGGCCACCCGGTTGCGCACACTTCTTGCTCGCCTATTCTGTAGGTAAACTGGCAGCCTTCCTTCGGCCGACATCATGAGCATGATCGACATCGATCCCCCCGGCTTCCAGCCGCCCCGCCCCGTCGCCGGCGACGACGGCAACCGGCGCACCGTGCTGTACGGCGGCTACACCGTGTTCAGCGTGTTCCAGCCGGTGTTTTCCGTGTCGCACCGGCGCGCGATCGGCTATCACGCATCGCTGCGCGCGCACGACGAGGAGAGCCGCCAGGTCGCATCGCACGAGGTCTTCACGCAGGCCGCGCGGCGCGGCGACCTGCTCGAGCTCGGCCGGCTCGCCGAATCGCTGCACCTCGGCAATTTCCACGCGTTCGACAGCCATGACGAGTGGCTCTTCCTGAGCCTGCATCCTGCCGCGCTGATGGATACCGTCTACGGCGACGCGCTGCTCGCGAACCTGAAGGCGCTCGGCCTGCCGCCGCATCGTGTGGTGCTCGAGGTGCCCGAGCAGGCGGGCGGCGAGACGCCGCGCTATGCGGCGATCGTCGACGGGCTGCGCAAGGCCGGCTTCCTGATCGCGCTCGGCGGCTTCGGCGCGAAGCACTCGAACATCGATCGCGTATGGCACCTGCATCCCGATATCGTCACGCTCGACCGCGGGATCCTTGCGCAGGCGAGCGAGCACTCACACCTCGAGCGCGTGCTGCCGGGGCTCGTGACACTGCTGCATGAATCCGGCCAGCTCGTGCTGATGGGCGGACTGTCGACCGAGCGCGACGCACTGATCGCGCTCGAATGCGACGTCGATTTCGTGCAGGGCCAGTACTTCGCCGGCCCCAGCGTCGAGCCCGTGCAGCCGCAGGCCGCGGCGGGCTGCATGGACACGCTGTCGGCCGCGCTACGCCTGCGCGTCGCGGAACGCGAGCGCCAGCAGGCGACGCGGCTCGCCCCGTATGTGGCCGCGCTCGAGGAGGCCAGCACGAAGCTCGCCGCGGGCGCGACGCTCATAGACGCGGCCGCGATGGTGCTCGGCCTGCCCGAAACCGCGCGCTGCTTCCTGCTCGACGCATCGGGGCGGCAGATCGGCGACAACGTGATTGCGCGCGGCAGCGTGTCGCAACGCGCGAAGCGCTTCCGCCCGCTGCTGCATTCGGAAGGCGCGAGCTGGGAACGCCGGCCGTACTTCAGCCACGCGATGCGCGCGCCGGGCCGCGTGCAACTGACGCCGCCGTATCTGTCGATCAACGAGGCGCACCTGTGCGTGACCGCGTCGATCGCCGCGCCCGTTGCAAGCGGGATGCAGGTGCTGTGCGTCGACATCAACTGGGAAGCGGCACTCAACCGCAATTGAGCGTCGCGGCGTCGGGCTGACGCAGGTGCCGATGCCGATGCCGATGTCGATGTCGATGTCGATGTCGATGTCGATGTTGATGTCGATGTCGATGCCGATGTCGATGCCGGTGCCGGTGCCTGTGTCGATGCCAGTGCCCACGCCAGCACCGACACGCGCACCGCCCGGCGCGGCCGGCAGTCGCCGCGCCGCTTCACGCTGACGACGCGTTTGCACACTCCGCGACGTCCGCCTTGCGGACGATCAGCCGGTGCACGCGCTTGCCGGACGACGCGCTGATGACGTCATGCTCGTCGATCACCCGTACGCCGGCGCCGAGCGCGGCGCGCATCCGGGCGCCGTCGAGCGCCGTGTACAGTCGCCCGCGCTCGTCGCGCAGCGACCCGCTCGCCGCAACCCGCCAGCTCATGTACAGCGTGCCGCCCGGCATCAGCAGCTCGACGAGCCGCGCGGCGGCCGCTGCCGCTTCCGCAGGATCCAGGTGCATCACGACGGTCTCGCACAGCACGTTGCGGAACGAGGCGGACGGCACGCCGGCGAGCGCGGGCAGCGTCGCGTGTTCAAACGGCAGATCGGGATGGCGCCGCCGCGCCTCATCGAGCAGCGCGGTGCTCGCGTCGTAGCCGCGCACGTCGAAACCGCGCGCCGCGAGCCACGCAGTGTCGCGTCCCGCGCCGCAGCCGACGTCCGCCGTCGGTCCCGGCGCGAAATGCTGCTCGAGAAGCGCGTAAGTGTCGTCGGGCGGGCCTTCGTCGAGCCAGGTCTGCGCGTAGTCGGCCGCGTAAGCATCGTAGGCATCGAGAGTCGGGCGATCCACCATGGCAATTGCGCTCCGCAAATGCGTCACATGACGCGACCCTCATCTTATTCCTTGCGCGGCGCGCAGTCGCTTCGCGTGACGCCCGCGCGGACCTCTCATTGCACGCGCGTCGCGGTCACACGGCGCGGCGCAGCGCTCACCCCGTCAGCGCCGCCCACAGCGCGTCGCCGCGCCGCGACTGACCGCTTCCCGCATACGCGCGCCGCTCGTCCGAATCGCCGATGCCGTCGATCGGCAGCGCGCCGCCCAACATCGCGTCCGGCGCATCCGGCGCCGCTTCTCTCGTTGCCGGCTGCGCGACGATCATCGCCTC
>NZ_JAAGPL010000324.1:0-6060 GCF_017104785.1 Burkholderia sp. Ac-20353
AAAAGAGAGAAAAAGGAGGGAGGGGAGGAAAGAGGGGAGAGGGACAGAGAGGAGGGGGGGGGAGGGAGAGAGCGAGGAGAGGGAGGGGGATAGACGACGGGGAGAAAGGAGGGGGGTAGACGGGAAGAATGAGATGCAGGAGGTTGAACTAGAGAGACGTGACCGCGCGCATCCCGCCGAGCTTCTTGCGGATCAGCGTCTCCTCGGTCGGGCAGTCCATCTGCATGATCCGGAACGCCGAGCGCACGTTGCCGGACGCGGTGGCCTGCGACGCGGGCAGCGGCTCGAGCGTCAGCGCGGCGGGCGCGCAGCACGCGCCGGCCGCGTGGTCGTGGTCGTGGTCGTGGTCGTGGTCGTGGTCGTGAGCATGACCGTGGTCATGGTCGTGGCCGTGATCATGCGCGCCACCGTGGCTGCATGCTTGTCCCTGTTCGTGACCGTGATCATGGCCGTGCGCAGCACCGTCGCCGTGCGCGTGCCCGTCTTCACGGTCATGTGCATGGTCATGATCGTGGTCATGCCCGCATGCATGCGGTTTCGTCGCTTGCGCGGCGGCTTTCCCGCCACGTGCGGTCCTGCCGGCATCCGGCACCGCGTCGGCGACACCCACCGCGAGTGCATCGTGCGCGTCGGCGCAGCACGCGTCGGCGGCGCCGGCCGTGCGGTGTCGTTCGTCGTGGGTACGCTGGGCGTCGGTCATCACAACCTCCTCAATAGCTTGACGGTGTAGAGTTAACACCCTGAAGCCACTACAGGGTCAACCCTTGATCGGGAGAAAGGTATGAAGATCGGCGAACTGGCCAAGGCGGCGCGCTGCACGCCCGAAACGATCCGCTTCTACGAGAAGGAGGGTCTGATGCCCGACGCGGAGCGCACCGACGCGAACTACCGGAACTACACGGAAACCCACGTCGAGCGCTTGCGCTTCATCCGCAACTGCCGCGCGCTCGATATGGCGCACGACGAAATCCGCGCATTGCTGAGCCTCACCGATACACGCGGCGACCGCTGCGATTCGATCAATGCGCTGCTCGACGAGCACATCGGGCACGTCGACGCGCGCCTCGCGGAACTCACGCATCTGCGTGACCAGCTGACCGAATTGCGCCGCCAATGCGTGGGCGAGCACTCGGTCGAGGACTGCGGGATCGTGCATGGTCTCGCGACGATGGAGACGGTCGCGTCGTCCGCGAAACGTTCGCATCTCGGCTGAAAGCCTTGCCGAATATGATAGTCACACATAAACTAGTCATTAATTAACTAGATATGTTTTGACTATTTGTTTCCATGATCCGTCCATCTCCATTGGCGCTCGCGATCCTCGCGACGCTCACCGAAGCCCCGATGCATCCGTACGGGATGCTGCAGCAACTGAAGTCGCGCGGCCACGACGAAGTCGTCAACGTCCGGCAGCGCACGAGCCTGTATCAGACGATCGACCGGCTGCTGCGCGACGGCCTAATCGCGGTGCACGACACCGAGCGCGACGGCGCGTTTCCGGAGCGCACCCTTTACGCGCTCACGGACGCGGGGCGCGCCGCCGGGGGCGCATGGCTGCACGCGCTGCTCGCCGAGCCTGCCCGTGAATTCCCGGCGTTCGACGCCGGGCTCGCGTTCCTGCCGCTGCTCGATGCCGAAGACGCCCGCCATCAGCTCGAGCGCCGCATCGCCGCGCTCGAGGCCGAGCGCGAGCGTCTCGAAACGCTGCGCAACACCGCGCAGGCCAATCAGGTGTCGCGCCTGTTCCTGCTGCAGAACGAGCATGCGCTCGTGCTGCTCGACGCCGAGCTCGGTTGGGTCCGCAGCGTGGTCGAGCATCTGAAGATCGGCGCGCTGAGCTGGGTCGACGGCTGATCGACCCCGGGCCGGCGGCAGGCCAGCCTCGCGCCGCACATCAAAGCACCTTGCCGGGATTCAGGATGTGACGCGGATCGAGTGCGTCCTTCAGCCCGCGCATCAGGCCGATTTCCGCATCGCTGCGCGTGTAGCCGAGATACGGACGCTTCAGCACGCCGATCCCGTGTTCCGCGGAAATCGAGCCGCCCATCGCCTGCACGACCGCATAGATAGTCCGATCCAGTTCGTCGCCGGTCGCGGCGTCGTGCTCCGCGAGCGACACGCCGATATGCACGTTGCCGTCGCCGACGTGCCCGAAGAACAGGCACACAGCCGCCGGCCAGCGCACACGCAGCGCCGCCTCGCAGCGCTCGGCGAACGTGCCGAGCTCGCCGGTCGGCAGGCTCACGTCGAAGTTGACGAGATTCGGCAGCGCGTCGATCGCGAGGCCTTCGCGCAGTGTCCACATGTCGCGCGCCTGCCGCTCCGACGTCGCGAGCGCCGCGTCGTCGACGAGCCCCGCATCGAAGCAGTCGGCGAGGCAGGTCTCGAGCGCGTGCCGCGCATCGCCGCCCGGCGCGCTCGTCGCGCATTCGATCAGCACCGCGAACCCGTCGTCGGCCGCAAACGGCGCGACGACCTCGGGCGTGTGCCCGGCAACGTACCGGTAGAACGCCGGCCACATCGCCTCGAAACTGACCACCTCGGGCAGCGCGCGCACGCGGTTCCACAGCCCGACGACCGCGTCGTAGCCGGCCACCCGGCATAGCGCGGTCGCGGGCGCGGCCAGCCGCGGATGCAGCCGCAACACCGCGCGCGTGATGACGCCGAGCGTGCCTTCGCTGCCGATGAACAGCTGCTTCAGGTCGTAGCCCGCGTTGTTCTTCAGCATCCGGTTCATCGACGACACGACGGTGCCGTCCGCGAGCACCGCCTCGAGCCCGAGCACCTGCTCGCGCATCATCCCGTAGCGGATCGCGCGCGTGCCGCCCGCGTTGGTCGCGAGCGCGCCACCGATCTGGCACGACCCGCGCGCGCCGAGGTCGACGCCGAACGTGAAGCCTGCCGCTTCAGCCGCCTCCTGCACGGTCTGCAGCAGCGTGCCGGCGCGCACCGTGATCGTGCCCGCCGCGGCGTCGAGCGACTCGACGCCCGCGAACCGCTCCATCGACAGCACCACTTCGCCGCCGAGCGCAACCGCACCGCGCGCGAGCCCCGTCAGCCCGCCCTGCGGCACGACCGGCTGCCCGAGCCGCGTGCACAGCGCGAGCGCGCGGGACACGTCGTCGACGCTGCGCGGACGCAGCAGCGCGCGTGGCCGCACGCCAGGCGGCTCGTTGTACGCGGTGAAGAAGCGCGGCTCGATGTCGGCCGACGGCGTCACGCATCCTGCGCCGAGTTCCGCGGTGAGCGCGGCGACGAGCGCGTCGCCATGCTGCGCCGCACCGCTGCCGGTCACGGCCGGCTGATCGCTGCTGGGCATCGCTTCGCCATCCTTACTTGGTCGAAATGTCGATATCGCCGAAGTACTTCCGGCCCAGCGTCTTGACCGTGCCGTCGGCCTTCAGCCTGTCGATCGCCGCATTCAGCTTCGCCTTCAGCGCGTCGTCGCCCTTGCGCAGGCCGAACGCGATGCCGTTGCCGAGGATCCGGTCGTCGTGCACCGGCTGGCCGACGAACGCGAAATCTTTGCCGTCCGGACGCGACAGGAAGCCGCGCTGGCCGGACGGCGCGAGCACCAGCGTCGCGTCGAGGCGGCCCGACACGAGATCCGCATACGCCTGGTTCTGGTCCTGGTACGCGACGACCGCGACGCCGGCCGGCTCCCAGTGCGCCTTCGCATAGGTTTCCTGGATCGACGCCTGCAGCACGCCAACCCGCTTGCCCTTCAGCGATTCCGGCGTCGGCAGCAGGCCGCTGCCATTGCGCGCGATCAGCTGCGTCGGCACGCGATAGATGATCGTCGTGAAATCGATCGCCTGGCGGCGCTGTTCGGTCGCGTTCATCGCCGAGTTGATCGCGTCGAACTTGCGGCCCTGCAGCGCGGGGATCAGCCCGTCGAACGACGTCTCGACCCACTTGCACGACAGCTTCGCGGTCTGGCAGACCGCGTTGCCGACGTCGATGTCGAAGCCCTGCAGGTCGCCGTTCGGCGCCTTCGATTCGAACGGCGGATATTGGGCCTCGAGGCCGAAGCGCAGCGTCTGCTGTGCGTCGGCGAGCGCCGCGCCGGAACCGAATGCGCACGCGAGGGCGAGCCAGAGTTTCAGGTGTTTCATCATGATCTCCTTTCGGCCGGCATCGGCGCTTCTGCGCGTGCTCCGGTCCCATCCAAAGTGTGAATCGTGGGTGTTCGCGCGCCGGCGGCCGCCGGCATCACGGTCAAACCGTACGCAAGCGGCGCGCGCCTTCGATCAGCGTCGCATCGTCCTTCGAGAAGCTGAGCCGGATCACGCCGGCATCGGTGCCGTCGGTGTAGAACGCCGACAGCGGAATCGTCGCGACGCGCGCGTCGCGGATCAGCCGCAGCACGAAATCGCTGTCGCGCTCGTCGGAGAAATGCCGGAACCGCGCGAGCATGAAGAACGAGCCTTCGCTCGGCAGCAACTCGAAACGCGAATCGGCAAGCTCGCGCGCGAGCAGGTCGCGCTTTGCCTGATAGAAGGCCGACAGGCCGAGGTAGCTGTCCGGTTGCGCGAGGATGTCGGCGAACGCGATCTGCATCGGCGTGTCGGCCGAAAACACCATGAACTGGTGCACCTTGCGGATCTCGTCCATCAGCTCCGCCGGTGCGAGACAGTAGCCGACGCGCCAGCCGGTCACGTGGAACGACTTGCCGAACGACGACACGATCACGCTGCGCTCCGCGAGTTCGCGGCTGCGCGCCATGCTCTGGTGCAGCGCGCCGTCGAACACGACGTGCTCGTAGACCTCGTCGGACAGGATCACGATGTCGGTGCCGCGCGTGAGCTGCGCGAGGCGCGCGAGATCGTCGGCGGAGAACACGGTCGCGGTCGGGTTATGCGGCGTGTTGACAATGATCATCCGCGTGCGCGGCGTGATCGCCGCGGCGACCTCGTCCCAGTCGACGCGGAAATGCCCGGGCGACAGCTTGATCGCGACGGGCGTCGCGCCCTGCATCCGCACGATCGGCGCATAGCTGTCGAACGACGGCTCGAAGTAGATCACTTCGTCGCCCGGATGCACGAGCGCGCTGATCGCCGCATAGAGGCCCTCGCTCGCGCTCGCGATCACGGTGATCTCGGTGGCCGGGTCGTAGCGCGTGCCGTACAGCGCCTCGGTTTTCTCGGCGAGCCGGTCGCGCAGTTGCGCGACGCCGGCCATCGGCGCGTACTGGTTGTGCCCGTCGCGCATCGCGCGCGCGACGCCTTCGACGAGCACGGGATCCGGTGCGAAATTCGGCGCGCCCTGCGACAGGTTCAGCGCATCATGCTGCGCGGCGAGCTGGCCGATTACGGTGAAGATCGTGGTCCCGACGTCCGGCAGCTTCGAACGGGGCGCGGTGGCGCTTCGCATGACTCCTCCTGGTTGTAACGCTGGCGGACGCAGTGAGCGCGCCCGGCTCGTTCAACCGATTTAGCCGCAGCCAATATCGCGCGGCAATCGAAAGATAGTCATGGCAGCCATGCATTCATATCATGCCCGGCTTCGCACCAAACGGATTCTTGCGAGGATTGGCGATGCCTGTCATGCAACCAACGCATTTCGTGTTGCAGATGGACGTGACCGGGACGGCGGCGAGGCCGCCTGCGCGATACGGGCGCGCCGGACCGAAGCGAACCGACGTGCGTGCGTCAGCGAAGCCGGCCGCCCGAAGCCCCCGGCACGCCTGCCAGGTAAGCCTGCAGCGCGGCGTGCAGTTCGTCGCACAGCGCCGCGGCGCCGGGTGCGGGCCCGCGCGTCAGCAGCGACTGCGATACCCAGCCGTAGCAGAGCGAATGCGCGAGCCGCGCGACTTCGCCGAGCCGTTCGGCGGGCGGCGGATCGGCCGCGTGCGCCAGCGCGTCGCGCCACAATTCGACGTACCCGTCGTAATGCCGCCGATACGCGGCGAGCGGCGACACCTGCCGCTCCAGCGCGAATAGCGCACTCCACAGCGCCGCGTCCGCGTGCACCACGCCGACCTGCAGATCGACGAGCGCAGCGGCGACCTCCGCGCGCGGCGCACCGCGCAGCGCGTGCGCCGTCGCGCGCAGCCGGTCG
>NZ_JAAGPL010000325.1:0-6048 GCF_017104785.1 Burkholderia sp. Ac-20353
CGCAACCGGCGGCGAAGGCCGCCCCCGCGAGCGGCGCTGCAGCGCCGCTCGCGCAGAACAATGCGGCGAGCGCGCCGCAGCCGGCCACGATCGTCAACGAAGACCCGGCATCAAGAACCGTTGCGTCCGCATCGTCGTCGCCCGCGGCCGATAACAGCCGCCTGTCGCGCGCACTCGCGAACGGCGCCGACGACGCGTCGGGCGCGGCGCCGGCTGCTGCCGCGAAAACGGCGAAGGCCGCGAAGCCCGACGCCGCGAAAGACGCGAAGCTCGCCGCGCGCAGCAAGGCCGAGACCAAGGCTGAAACCAAGGCAGACGCGAAGGCCGAAGCGCGCAAGCATCGCAAGGAACAGCAGGCTGAAGTCGCGCAGGCGAAGAAGCGCCATGATGCATCGGCGCGCACCGCGAGCGCGAAATCGTCCGGGAAGGACGATCCGGACGCGGACCTGCTCGCGGCGCTCGTCGCGCGCACGAAGCCGGCCGACAGGAAGGCCGCATCGTCGGGCGCGCAGGCGGTGCCCACCAAGGCGTCGGCGAAGGCCGGCACGACGCTTGCCGCGCGCGTGAAGGAGTGCGGCGAACGCGGCTTCTTCGAGGACCAGCTGTGCCGGTGGCGCGTGTGCGAAGGCCAATGGGGCAAGGATCCGTCGTGCCCGACGGCCGCGCAGTCGCAGAGCCGCCAGTAAGCTGCCTGCCGTTTCGTCCTCCGTCTTCCGTCAGCGCCGCCCGCCGGGCGGCGCGCGTTTTTCTGGCGCCGAAAAGCCGCTTTGTGACACAGTCACGAAAGTGTCGCTTTCATCGGGCATACGTCATCCTTTCTTATCTTGCGCGGCGCCTGTCGCGCGGACGCCGGCTGTCCGCGACGCGCGAGCGGCGCCGCGCGCCGCACGACTTCGACATGATCGTTCAGACTTACGGCGCGGATACGTCCGGCATCGTGTGCGGGTTCCGCTTCACGCCGGGGGAGCCGGGCGCGACGCTCGACGCGGACGGCGCGGCCGAGTGGCTGCGCACGCAACGCGCGGCCGGCGCCGACGATGCGTTCGTCTGGCTGCACTTCAACCTCGCGCACGGCGCGAGCGAGCGCTGGATGCGCACCCATCTCGGGCTGCCCGACAGCTTCTTCGAATTCCTGCACGAGGGATCGCGCTCGACGCGCATCGGGCAGGAGGACGGCGCGCTGCGCGCGATCGTCAACGACGTGATGTTCAACCTCGAGCTGACGCCATCGGAGATCGCGACGATGTTCGTCCATGTCGAGCAGCGGATCATGGTCACCGCACGGCTCAAGCCGCTGCGCTCGGTCGACACGCTGCGCGCGAGCGTGCGCGACGGCGAGCGGTTCCGTTCGCCCGCGGAACTGCTCGTGCATCTGCTGCGCGACCAGGCCGACCTGATGATTCGCATCGTGCGGAGCAAGAGCGTCGACGTCGACCGCATCGAGGATCGTTTCCTGTCGCAGCGCCTGACCGCGAGCCGCGTCGAGCTGGGCGTGATGCGCCGCACGCTGACGCGTCTGCAGCGCATGCTCGCGCCGGAGCCGGGCGCGATCTTCCGGCTGCTCGCGAAGCCGCCCGCGTGGCTGCACGCGGAGGACGTGCAGGAACTGCGCGAGTCGACCGAGGAGTTTTCGCTGGTGCTCGCCGATCTCGCGGGGCTCGTCGAGCGGATCAAGCTGTTGCAGGAAGAGATCGGCTCGCGCCTCGACGAGCAGAACAACCGCACGCTGTTCACGCTGACGCTCGTGACCGTCGTCGCGCTGCCGATCAACATCGTTGCGGGATTCTTCGGGATGAACGTCGGCGGGATTCCGCTTTCGGAGAACAAGCACGGCTTCTGGCTGATGGTGCTGTTCGTCGCGGGCTTCACCGGGCTCGCCGCGTGGTGGGCGTTCCGGCGGCGCGGCGGCGAACGCTAGCGCGGCCGCCGGAAGCAGGCGCCGCCGGCCGGACGCGCAATCCTTCGCGCGAACGGCAGGCGACAGCCGGCACACGCGTGCCGTGATTACCGCGTGAGCGCCTTACGCGGCTTGAACGTGCCCTGATAGCGCAGCGACGGACGCTCCTTCGTCGTCGAAATACCGTCGAAGCTCGGCGTCTGGCGCAGCACCATCGCGGCCGGCGACGCGACCGAACCGATCGACGTCGAGCGCGACGCCGGCGCGAGGTTGTTCGCGACGAGCAGCGCGGCTTCGCTCTTCAGGTTCGCGAGCAGCACCGGATCGGTCGAGCGGTTGACCTGCGTGAGCAGCCCGCTCCATGCGGCATCGCTGTAGTTCACGACGTAGTAGTCGAGACCGCTCGGGTCCGCGACTACCGCCGAGCAACCGTCGACCCGGACCTGCGTCTGCGTGTCCTTTAGCGCGACCGTCGTGCGGTTCGCGAGCCCTTGCCCGTACGCGAGCGTGACCGGCACCGTCCACTGCGTGCCCGGATATGCGTTCTTGTTCGGGAACGGCTGCTGCTTCAGCGTGATCACGTTCTGGTTCTTCGTCAGGTCGCACTGCGCGTCGAGCGAGATCAGCGGCACGCCGGTCTGGCGCACGTAGCTGTCGCCGATCGGGCCGACCGGCTGGCCGCTCGCCTTCGACAGCGCGTCCCACAGGCGCTTCGGCGTGCCGTTGCCGAACGAGTAGTCGGTCAGGTACTGCTGCAGACCCTTGCGCAGCGTCTCTTCGCCGAGATAGTTCTCGAGCGTCTTCAGCACGTGGCCGCCCTTGTCGTACGTGAACGCGCTCGCGCTCAGCACGAAGTCGTTAGACGCCCAGCCGTTGAAGTTCGGCGCGACCGGGAACGCGTTCGGGCCGATGTCACGGTTGATCACGCGATACTTGTTCTTCACCTGGTCGAGCCACGTGAACTGGTCGGGGAAGAACCGGATCGTCGTCTTCGTCTCGAAGAACGTCGCGAACGATTCGTTGAGCCACACGTTGTCCCACCAGTCGGCGGTCACGAGATCGCCGAACCACTGGTGCGCGACTTCGTGCGTGAGCACCTCGTTGCCATAGCGCGACATCGGCTGGCCCGGCTGCGGCAGGATGTCGTCGGCGAATTCGAGGATCGAGCCCCAGTTCTCCATCCCGCCGAAGTTCAGGTCCTTCTGCTCCTTGAACGCGTCGTTCGCGGCGACCGTGTCGAACTTCGTCAGCGGCAGCGCAATGCCCGTGTAGTTGTAGTAGAAGTCGAGCGCCTGCTTGGTGCGGTCCATTGCCGGCTTCGCCCAGTCGCGCATGCCCGGCGGCGTGAACACGCGCAGGTGCAGCCCGCCCTTGTTGCCCGGCAGCGGGCTCGTGAAGTCGTCCTCGTAGGTGTCGAACAGGCCGCCGCCGAAGAACAGCAGGTACGACGGCATCGGCGGGGTCTTCTCGAACGTCACGAGCTTGTAGCCGCCGCCGACGTTCGTCGACGGCTTCTCGGCCGCGTTCGACACGACGCGCCAGTTCTGCGGCACTTCGGCGGTCACTTCATAGGTCGGGCGGAACGCCGGCTCGTCCCAGCCGGGGAACCACTGGCGCGACAGGTTGGTTTCGCCCTGCGTGAGGATCGCGCCGCTCGTCGTGCCGTCGGTGCTCTTCAGGTCGACGCGGAAGATCCCTTCGGCCGCCGAGCAGCCCGGATACGGATCGTCGCCGCAGCTGCCGCCCGTCTGCTTGACCGGATCGTCATACGACTTGAAGTTGATGATGCCCGTCCACTCCATGTGCAGCGAGTAGTTGCCGGCGGCGATCGTGCCGCTCACGGGGCGCAGCTGGTAGAAGTCGCCCTTGTCCTGCGGGGTCGCGATCAGCTGCACGTTGCCCGGCTGCAGCGTGATGCGGCCGTTCGTGAACTTGATCCGGTGGCCGGCGATCACGATCGACGTGACGGGCTTGAGCACCTTGATCTCGACGTCGGCGCGGCCGTCGAACCCATTCAGCGCGTCGTTCGGGCGGAACCACAGCCGGTAGTTGACCGGCACGACGGTGTCGGGCAGCTCGACAGGCGGCACGCTCTTGTCGACATTCGACGCGGTGGGCGGCGTGGTGGCGGCGGGCGACGAGCCCGCATTCGGCGCACCGGCGGAGCTGAGCGCGGAAGCCGAGCCGACGCCGCTGTCGTCGCCGCCGCACCCGGCGAGCGCGAGGGCCGCGACGAGCGGCAGATAACGCATCTTGCGAATGTTCATCGACATACTGAAACCTCGATTATTGGAAGAGTCGTTCAGTGCTGTGAAAACCGCCGGCAAAAGCATTCCCCCGCCGTTAATCAACAGCGATGCGAAATGCCAATGGCGGATTATTCGAAAAGACGGCGGACGGACTACGTGACGGTAATCATGGTTTGCTGCCCCCTCGGTATTCTCGATTGTCGGTGGACTTGCCGGTTCTGGATTGCCGGGCGCGGATTGGTGTGAATGGATTTCGCGCACGGCATACGGCGGCACGCCCGGGCGGGCGCGCAACCGCATCGAACCGACGACCTGTGGAGCAGGCCGGACCTGGCCGCCGGGCGGCGCGGATGGCGTGTGCAGTCATCCGTAAAATCGCCGTCATGCGGTTTGAAGGTTTGTCGGCCTGTTCGAAGGATGGGTCAATATACTTGATGGCTTTGCGTAAAGGAAACGAAAAAAATAAGAGCGCGCGTCTATTGGAATTGTCGCGATCCATTGAATGGGCGTGGTCGTTGTCGGATATTTCCGTTTAGCCTTCGATTTCGTAGTTTTAATGTATTAACGATTGGCTGGCCACGTGCGGACTACGAAATTCGGTGCACTCGCGCGTGCCCGGTACAATGCCGCAACGAACCAACGTCTGTTAGCCGCGAGGAGGCTGTTCATGCCACGAGCCCTGTTCCGGGTGGCGCCGCTGCGCGCCGTGCTGCTGCTGCTGATCGCTGCCGTGCTCGGGCTCGGCGGCTGCGCGAGCCTGACGCGCGAGCCGGTGCGCGTGACCGTCGCGGGCCTCGAGCCGCTGGTCGGGCAGGGGCTCGAGATGCGCTTCAACCTGAAGCTGCGCGTGCAGAACCCGAACGACGCGCCGATCGACTACGACGGCATCGCGGTGACGCTCGAGCTGAACGGCCAGCCGTTCGCGAGCGGCGTCAGCGATCGCACGGGCGTCGTGCCGCGCTTCGGCGAGGCCGTGCTGGACGTGCCGGTGTCGGTATCCGCGTTCGCGGCGGCGCGGCAGGCCTTCAATCTCGCCGGCGCCGCATCGGCGGGCGAGCTGCCGTATGCGCTGCGCGGCCGGCTCGCGGGCGGCGTGTTCGGCGCTGCCCACTTCACCGATGCGGGCACGCTGCGCCTGCCGGCGATGCCGGGCTGGGGCCAGTGAATGCGCCGCGCTTTGCCGGGCGCGGCAAAGCAGGGTATAAGGTGTCGTTCGCGCGGCGCGCCGCCGCCGCGCGCTGAAGCCAACCGTTACACCACCGAGTTCGCGTGACCGATTTCCCCGTATTCCACTGGACCGACGCCGACGGCGCCGATCATGCCGTGCGCTGGCGCTCCGAAGCCGGCGTGGCGCCGCCGAAGCGCGCGGTGCCCGCCGACGACCGCCTCAACGCCGACGTCGCGTATCGCCTCGCGTGCGAGGGCACCGCGCTCGTCTGGCAGGGCGACTTCCAGAACGCGCGCCAGCTCGTGCAGGCGCTGGCGCGCCGCGTCGATCGCAAGCCGAAGAAGGCGAAGGCCGCCGCCGGCGTCGACGCGTTCAACCTGCATCGTCTCGCGCAATCGCAGCGCGCGCGCACGCTCGGCATGTTGCTGATTCCGCTCGACGCCGACTACACGATTCCGCTGCGCCGCGCGCCGGACGTGCGGGCTGCGTGCGAGGAGGCGTACGGCCCCGGCGGCGCGCCGTCGGTCGTGTCGCTGCGCGAACTGCTCGGGCTCGTCGGCGCGCACGAATGGCGCAAGAAGGGCGTGCCGGTTCCGGCGCTCGGCGGCGCGGCGATTCATCCGCACTACGGTGTGTTCTCGCCGGTGCGCGGCGAGTACGTCGAGCTCGTCGCGCGCGCGCCGCTGCCGGCCGACACGCTCGCGTTCGATGTCGGCACCGGCACCGCCGTGCTG
>NZ_JAAGPL010000326.1:0-5736 GCF_017104785.1 Burkholderia sp. Ac-20353
CGCGAAAACGCCCGCCCGCGCCCGTGCGCCCCACCTTGGCGGCCCCGCCTGGGCGGCCCCAATCCCCTTTCGGAACTGCGGACATACTGATTTGAAACTGCACCAGGACACGAGCGGCGTGCTCAACACCGTCACCGGCTACGGCCCCGATTATGTCGACGTCAATCTCGAGCGGCACGAACAGAGCGTCATCGTCCTGCCGGGCGCACCGGTCCAGGCGTGGCCCGTGTCGTCGTTCGACGCGCTCGCGCCCGAGCATTTCGCGATGCTGCTCGACCCTGCGCCCGAGGTCGTGATCTTCGGCAGCGGCACGCGCCTGCGCTTTCCGCATCCGCGCCTCGTCGCGGCGCTCACCGCGAAACGGATCGGCGTCGAAACGATGGACTTCCAGGCCGCCTGCCGAACCTACAACATCCTGATGGCCGAAGGCCGCAAAGTCGCCGCCGCGCTCTTAATTGAACGTTAATCCCCGATGCGGTAAAACTCTCGCCGACGCATCGGGCTGCGACAAGTCAGTCGGGCCACGACCAGCCGGGCCGCGCCAGGCCGGGCCTGACGTGGCCCAGCCCGGTGTGGCCCGATCCGATCCCCGGTCCGGCACCTGCCGCTGCTTGAACTGAGCTTGAACGGCATATGCCGCCGGCGGCCCATCACAACAACCAACAGGCTGAATTTCCATGAACGATACGCCGTCGAGGCTACCGCTCAACCGCACCGCGCTCGTCCTGCTGATCGTCGCGCTCGCCATCATCTGGTTCGCGCCGCTCGGCCTGCGCCACCTGATTCCCAGCGACGAAGGCCGCTACGCCGAGATGGCGCGCGAGATGTTCGTCACTGGCGACTGGATCACGCCCCGCTACAACGGCTACAAGTATTTCGAGAAGCCGCCGCTGCAGACCTGGCTCAACGCACTGACGTTCGCGTG
The DNA here is from genome assembly GCF_017104785.1 of Burkholderia sp. Ac-20353. Taxonomy (NCBI): domain Bacteria; kingdom Pseudomonadati; phylum Pseudomonadota; class Betaproteobacteria; order Burkholderiales; family Burkholderiaceae; genus Burkholderia; species Burkholderia sp. Ac-20353. The sequence continues at coordinate 926 of NZ_JAAGPL010000326.1, forward strand.
GTTCGGCATCGGCGAGTGGCAGGCACGCCTCTATACGGCCGTTGCGAGCTTCGCCGGCGTGCTGCTCGTCGGCTACACCGGCGCGCGCCTGTTCAACCCGCTGTCGGGCTTCCTCGCGGCCGTCGTGCTCGCGTGCTCGCCGTACTGGAACCTGATGGGCCACTTCAACACGCTCGACATGGGCCTGTCGCTGTGGATGGCCGTCACGCTGTGCGCATTGCTGCTCGCGCAGCGGCCCGGGCTGCGCCCCGCCGAGGTGCGCGGCTGGATGTGGGTCTGCTGGGCGGCGATGGCGCTCGCGGTGCTGTCCAAGGGCCTCGTCGGCCTGATCCTGCCGGGCGCCGTGCTGGTGCTCTATACGCTGATCGCGCGCGACTGGGCGCTGTGGAAGCGCCTGTACCTCGTCAGCGGGCTCGTGATCTTCTTCGCGATCGTCACGCCGTGGTTCGTGCTGGTCCAGCAGCGCAACCCGGAATTCTTCAACTTCTTCTTCATCGTCCAGCAGTTCCGCCGCTATCTGACCCCGGAACAGAACCGCCCCGGTCCGTTCTACTACTTCGTGCCGGTGCTGCTGGTCGGCTTCCTGCCGTGGCTGTCGGTCGCGTGGCAGAGCATCCGTCACGCGCTGCGGATGCCGCGCCAGCCGAACGGCTTCGCGCCGATGCTCGTGCTGCTGATCTGGAGCGCATTCATCTTCCTGTTCTTCAGCACGTCGCACTCTAAGCTGCTGTCATATGTGCTGCCGGTCGCGCCGTCGCTCGCGCTCGTGATCGGCGCCTACCTGCCGCTCGTGTCGGCAGACCGGTTCCGCCGCCACCTGCTCGGCTACCTCGTATTTATCGTCGTCGCCGCATTCGGCATCATCTTCCTCGCGTACCAGGGCGATGCGCGCACGCCGAACGCGCTGTACCGCGCGTTCCAGCTGTGGCTGTACGCGGGCCTCGCGGTCGCGGCCGCGCTGACGCTCGGCGCTGCATGGCTCAACCGCAATCCGCGCGCGGGCGTCACGGCCGCGATCACCGCGTTCGGCGCCGCGTGGCTTGCGTTCGGCACGATCGGCGGCACCGGCCACGACGAATTCGGCCGCTACAGCTCGGGCGCGCTGCTCGCGCCGGCCGTGCGCGCCGAGCTCGACAAGCTGCCCGCCGATACGCCGTTCTATTCAGTCGAGATGCTCGACCATACGTTCCCGTTCTACGTCGGCCACACGACGATCATGGTCCACCGCCAGGACGAGCTCGGGTTCGGGATCTCGGTCGAGCCGAACAAGTGGATTCCGACCGTCGACGAATGGATCGCGCGCTGGAAGCAGGAAACCCACGCGCTCGCGATCATGCCGCCCGGCGAGTACGACAAGCTCGTCGCGCAAGGTGTGCCGATGCGCGTGATCGCGCGCGACACCCGCCGCGTGATCGTCGAGAAACCGCAATCGTAAGGACGTCTTCCGCATGAATCCCGTTTCGTTCGTCTGCATCATCACCGGCGTGATGCTCAACGCCTGCGCGCAACTTCTGCTGAAAGCCGGCGTCAACGCCGTTGGACACTTCGAGTTCAGCCGCGCGAACATCGTCCCTGTCGGCCTGAAGATCGCGACCCAGTTGCCGATCATCGGCGGGCTCGGGTGCTACGTGCTCAGCGTCGTCGTCTGGATCGTCGGGCTGTCGCGGGTCGACGTGTCGATCGCGTACCCGATGCTGTCGCTCGGCTATGTCGTCAACGCGTTCGCCGCGTGGTACCTGTTCGGCGAGGTGCTGTCCGTCCAGCGCCTCGTCGGCATCGGCATCATCCTGATCGGGGTGTTGGTGCTCGCGCGCAGCTGAGCTGCCGCCACGTCCGTCGCACCCTCCGATTAAGCATTCGCCTACAAAAAATCACGGTATGAATCGGTCAACCGGTGTCTAATGCCGGTTTCGGGCGAACCGCCCGTCCCTTTTATTACAGCCCTTACGAGTCAAGCGTCCATGAGCCAGACTGCCGTTCCGTTCTTGCCGTTCACCCGTCCCGAAATCGACGAGGAAACCATCCAGGGCGTAGTCGACGTGCTGCGCTCGGGCTGGATCACCACCGGCCCGCAGAACCAGCGGTTCGAGGCCGCGCTGTCCGAATACTTCGGCGGCCGCCCGGTGCGCGCGTTCAATTCGGGCACCTGCACGCTCGAGATCGGCCTGCGCATCGCCGGTGTCGGCCCCGGCGACGAAGTGATCACGTCGCCCGCTTCGTGGGTGTCGACCAGCAACGTGATCCTCGAGACCGGCGCGACGCCGGTGTTCGCCGACATCGATCCCGTCACGCGCAACATCGATCTCGACCTGCTCGAGAAGGCGATCACGCCGCGCACGAAGGCGATCATTCCCGTCTACCTCGCGGGCCTGCCGGTCGATATGGACCGCCTGTACGCGATCGCCCGCGCGCACAAGCTGCGCGTGATCGAGGATGCCGCGCAGGCATTCGGTTCGACGTGGCGTGGCCAGCGCATCGGCGCGATCGGCGACATCGTGTCGTTCAGCTTCCACGCGAACAAGAACCTCACGACGATCGAAGGCGGCGCGCTCGTGCTCAACAACGAGGACGAGGCGACGCTCGCGCAGAAATACCGGCTGCAAGGCATCACGCGCACGGGCTACGACGGGATGGACTGCGACGTGCTCGGCGGCAAGTACAATCTGACCGACGTCGCCGCACGCGTCGGCCTCGGCCAGCTGCCGCACCTCGAGCGCTTCACCGCGAAGCGCCATGCGCTCGCCCGCGCGTACTTCGCCGCGTTCGAAGGCGGCGCGGCCGCGCAGCTCGGCCTCGGCCTGCCGCTCGCCGAATTCGAGCACGGCAACTGGCACATGTTCCTCGTCACGCTGCCGCTCGAGCGGCTGTCGATCACGCGCGGCGAGTTCATGGCGCAGATGAAGGAACGCGGCATCGGCACCGGGATCCATTACCCGGCCATCCATCTTTTCTCGCTGTACCGCGCGCGCGGCTTCACGGAGGGCATGTTCCCCCACGCCGAACGGTACGGCGCGTCGACCGTCACGCTGCCGCTCTTCACGCAGATGACGGAAGACGACGTGCGTCGCGTCGTCGACGCCACCAACCAGATTTGCGAACAATACGGAAAGTAAGCGTACATGAGTCACCTTGAAGCACGCGCCGGGCATCCGGGCACCGGACGCCCGGGCGCAGCGAACCCGGAAGTATCGATCGTCATCCCCGTGTACAACGAGGAAGACGGCCTCGCTGCGCTCTATGCGCGGCTCTATCCGGCGCTCGACGCGCTCGGCACGTCGTACGAAGTGATCCTGGTCAACGACGGCAGCCGCGACCGCTCGGCCGCGATGCTCGCGGACCAGTTCCACGTGCGCCCCGATACGACGCGCGTCGTGCTGCTGAACGGCAACTACGGCCAGCACATGGCGATCCTCGCCGGCTTCGCGCAATCGCGCGGCGACATCGTCGTCACGCTCGACGCCGACCTGCAGAACCCGCCCGAGGAAATCGGCAAGCTGGTCGCGAAGATGCGCGAGGGCTACGACTATGTCGGCTCGATCCGCAAGCAGCGCCAGGACAGCCTGTGGCGACGCAAGGCGTCGCAGATGATGAACCGGCTGCGCGAGCGCATCACGCGCATCAAGATGACCGACCAGGGCTGCATGCTGCGCGCGTACAGCCGCCGCATCATCGACACGATCAACGTGTGCGGCGAAGTGAACACGTTCATCCCGGCGCTCGCGTACACGTTCGCGCAGAACCCGACCGAGATCGAGGTCGCGCACGAGGAGCGCTTCGCCGGCGAATCGAAGTATTCGCTGTACAGCCTGATCCGCCTGAACTTCGACCTCGTGACCGGCTTCTCGGTCGTGCCGCTGCAGTGGCTGTCGTTCATCGGCGTGATCCTGTCGCTCGGCTCCGCCGCGCTGTTCGTGCTGCTGCTCGTGCGGCGCTTCATCGTCGGCGCGGAAGTGCAAGGCGTGTTCACGCTGTTCGCGATCACGTTCTTCCTGCTCGGCGTGATCATCTTCGCGCTCGGCCTGCTCGGCGAATACATCGGCCGCATCTACCAGCAGGTGCGCGCGCGCCCGCGCTACCTGATCCAGACCGTGCTCGAGCGGCACGGCAACGTGCAGGACGCGCCGGCCGGCGAAGGCCGCCAGGAGGTCATGCGATGAAGCCGCGCGCGGTCGTCTTCGCGTATCACAATGTTGGCGTGCGCTGCCTGCAGGTGCTGCTCGCGCGCGGCGTCGACGTCGCGCTCGTCGTCACGCACGAGGACAACCCGAACGAGAACATCTGGTTCGGCAGCGTCGCATCGATCGCGGCCGAGCACGGGATTCCGGTCGTCACGCCGGCCGACCCGGCCGATCCGGCGCTGCGCCGCGCAGTGGCCGACGCACAGCCGGACTTCATCTTCTCGTTCTATTACCGGCACATGCTGAGCGTCGAGCTGCTCGCGCTCGCGCCGCGCGGCGCGTACAACATGCACGGGTCGCTGCTGCCGAAATACCGGGGTCGGGTACCGACCAACTGGGCGGTGCTCAACGGCGAAACGGAAACCGGCGCGACACTGCACGAAATGGCCGCGAAGCCCGACGCGGGTGCGATCATCGGCCAGACCGCGGTGCCGATCCTGCCGGACGACACGGCCACGCAGGTGTTCGACAAGGTCACCGTGGCGGCCGAGCAGACGCTGTGGCGCGTGCTGCCCGCGCTGCTCGCGGGCGAGGCGCCGCACCTGCCGAACGACCTGTCGTCCGGCAGCTATTTCGGCGGCCGCAAGCCCGAGGACGGCCGGATCGACTGGTCGAAGCCCGCCGCGCACGGGC
>NZ_JAAGPL010000327.1:0-238 GCF_017104785.1 Burkholderia sp. Ac-20353
GAAAAAAAAAAAATCTTACCATCAACACTCCACATTTTCACCGCTCGCCTCCATAACAACCTTCTTCTCTCTCACACCGTCCTATTTATCATTCCTTTCCCCCAACTCTATTCCCTTATTTCCGTCCCTGCTACTTCCACTCCCTCTACTCATGACCTATTATACTCTCCGCCTCCCTCCTCATCCATCCTCTGTCACGCCCACTCTCTTCCCTGACCGCCCCTCCATTCACACTCCC
>NZ_JAAGPL010000328.1:0-6010 GCF_017104785.1 Burkholderia sp. Ac-20353
CCGGCGGAGTGGCGGGCGAGGCGGGCGTGGCAGGTGACGACGGTGCGGCGCCCGGCCCGTCGAAGAGCGGCAGATCCAGCTGGCGATGGTCGAGGGCCACGACAGCGGGTCGTGGCCGCGGGCGCTTCTTCTTCATCAGTTCGCTTCGTCTTGTCGTACGCAACAACGGATGCAACCCGGGTGAATCAGACACGCGCGGCATTGCGCTTTTCCGTACTGCCGGCCGCGCTGTACGCGTCCGGATCGATGCGACGCATTTCCGCTTCGATCCACGCTTCGACTCGCGAGTTCAATACGTCGGGCGTGAGGCCCGCGACATCGATCGGCTTGCCGATCGACAGCGTGACGGTGCCCGGGAATTTCGTGAACGAGTTGCGCGGCCACACGCGGCCTGCGTTGTGCGCGATCGGCACGACCTGCGCGCCCGCCTCGATCGCGAAGCGCGCGCCGCCCGTCTTGTACTTGCCCTGCTTGCCGACCGGCGTGCGCGTGCCTTCCGGGAACATGATCACCCACGCGCCTTCCGCGAGCCGCTTCTTGCCCTGGCGGATCACCGAGTCGAACGCGTGCTTGCCTTCCTTGCGGTTGATGTGGACCATGTGCAGCATCCCGAGCGCCCAGCCGAAGAACGGCACGTACAGCAGCTCGCGTTTGAACACGTAGCAGAGCGGCTTCGGCATCAGCGCCGGAAACGCGACCGTTTCCCACGCGGACTGGTGCTTCGACAGCAGCACCACCGGGCCGTCGGGCAGGTTTTCGTAGCCTTCGATCCGATAGCGGATGCCGTTCAGCCAGCGCGCGGCCCACAGCGTGGACTTGCACCAGCCGGCCGCCATCCAGTAGCGCGCGTCGGGGCGCAGGAACGGGAACGCGATGAAGCACGCGGTTGCGTACGGCACCGTGTACACGATGAAATAGATCAGCAGCAGCAGGGAACGGACAAAGCGCATCGGCGTGTGTCTGGCGTAAGGGAGGATGCGCGCGGCGGCCGCATCACTCGTGGTCGTTTGAAAGGAAATCGAGCGCGAACGCGCGCAGGTCGTCGTGCACCTTCGTGCCGGGCGGCAGGTTGCCCGCGGCGAGCGTCTTCTTGCCCTTGCCGGTCAGCACGAGATGCGGCCGGAACCCGAGCGCGACGCCGGCCTGCAGGTCGCGCAGCGAATCGCCGACGACGGGCGTGTGATCGGGATCGATCTCGAAGCGCTCGGCGATCATCTGCATCATGCCGGGCTTCGGCTTGCGGCAGTCGCAGTGGTCTTCCGCCGTGTGCGGGCAGAAGAACACCGCGTCGATGCGCGCGCCGACCGCGGCCGCCGCGCGATGCATCTTCAGATGCATCGCGTTGAGCGTGGCCATGTCGAACAGGCCGCGGCCGATACCGGACTGGTTGGTCGCGACGACCACGCGATACCCCGCGTGGTTGAGCCGGGCGATCGCCTCTAGGCTGCCGGGCAGCGGGATCCACTCGTCGGGCGTCTTGATGAACGCGTCCGAATCGACGTTGATCACGCCGTCCCGGTCGAGGACGACGAGCTTCCTGTTGGGACTGGTCGGCATCGTGCGGCCCTTATGCGGCGAGCTTCGAGATGTCCGCGACGCAGTTCATCTGCTGGTGCAGCGCGGCGAGCAGCGCGAGGCGGTTCGCCCGCAGCGCCGGATCGTCGGCGTTGACCATCACGCCGTCGAAGAACGCGTCGACCGGCGCGCGCAGCGCGGCGAGCGCCGACAGCGCGCCCGTGTACGCACGTGCCTCGAGCTGCGACTGCACGCGCGGCGTGACGGCCGCGAGCTGCTCGTGCAGCGCCTTCTCGGCCGCTTCGACGAACAGCGTCGGCTGCACTGCGCCGTTCGCGCCGCTTTCCGACTTCTTCAGGATGTTCGAGATCCGCTTGTTCGCGGCCGCGAGCGCTTCGGCTTCCGCGAGGCGCGTGAACTCGCGCACCGCGTCGAGGCGCGCGACAAGGTCGTCGACACGCGTCGGGTTCAGGCTCAGCACCGCATCGACTTCGCCCGCCGTATAGCCGCGCTCGCGCAGCAGGCCGCGCAGGCGGTCCATGAAGAACGCGAAGATCGCGTCGGTCGATTCGGCGACGTCCGGCACGGCAGCGAAGCGCGCGTATGCGATGCGCAGCAGCGACACGAGATCGAGCGGCAGCTGCTTCTCGAGCAGCACGCGCAGCACGCCGAGCGCGTGGCGGCGCAGCGCGAACGGATCCTTCTCGCCGGTCGGCGCGAGGCCGATGCCCCAGATTCCGACGATCGTCTCGAGCTTGTCGGCGAGCGCGACCGCGGTCGACACGGGGGTCGTCGGCAGCGCATCGCCCGAGAAGCGCGGCTGGTAGTGCTCGGTGCACGCGACGGCGACGTCGTCCGGCTCGCCGTCGTGGCGTGCGTAGTACGTGCCCATCGTGCCCTGCAGCTCCGGGAACTCGCCGACCATGTCGGTCAGCAGGTCGGCCTTCGCGAGGCGCGCGGCACGCTTCGCGTGCGCGACGTCGGCGCCGATCGCCGGCGCGATCTCGCCGGCCAGCACCTCGAGGCGCTCGACGCGCGCGAGCGCCGAGCCGAGCTTGTTGTGATAGACGACGTTCGCGAGCAGCGGTACGCGGTCGGCGAGCGGCTTCTTCTTGTCCTGCTCGAAGAAGAACTTCGCATCGGCGAGGCGCGGGCGCACGACGCGCTCGTTGCCTTCGATGATCTCGCCCGGCGTCTTCGTCTCGATGTTCGACACGATCAGGAAGCGCGAGCGCAGCTTGCCGGCGACGTCGGTCAGCGCGAAATACTTCTGGTTCGTCTGCATCGTCAGGATCAGGCATTCCTGCGGCACCTGCAGGAATTCGTCCTCGAAGCGGCACGGATAGACGACCGGCCATTCGACCAGCGACGTCACTTCGTCGAGCAGCGCGTCGGGCATCACGACGGTATCGCCGTTCGCGTGCTCGTTCAGCTGCGTGCGGATCGTTTCGCGGCGGTCGCCGAAGTGCGCGATCACGCGGCCCTTGTCGCGCAGCGTGTCGGCATACGCGCGCGCATGCTGGATCGCGACGAGGCCGTCGGACAGGAAGCGGTGGCCGAGCGTGGTGTCGCCGGCGTCGATGCCGAACGCGGTGACGGGCACGATGCGATCGTCGTGCAGCACCGTCAGGCGATGCACGGGGCGCACGAACTTCACGTCGGAGCCGTCCGGGCGCTGGTAGGTCATGAACTTCGGGATCGGCAGCTTCGCGAGCGTTTCGTCGAGCGCGGCCTGCAGCCCGTCGGCGAGCGTCGCGCCGGCGGCCGAATAGTTGACGAAGAACGCCTCGGCCTTGCCGTCCTGCGCGCGCTCGAGATCGGCGATCGACAGGTTCGGGTGGCCGAGCGCCGCGAGCTTCTTCGCGAGCGGTGCGGTGGGCTTGCCTTCCGCGTCGAGTGCGACCGACACGGGCAGGACCTTTTCACGGACCTGCTTTTCCGGTGCGACGGCGCGCACGTTCTGCACGACGACCGCCAGGCGGCGCGGCGTCGCGTAGCGTTCGAACACGAGTTCGCCGTCGACGAGGTCGCGTGCCGCGAGGCGTTGCGCGAGGCCTTCGGCGAAGGCATCGCCGAGGCGCGCGAGGGCCTTCGGCGGCAGCTCTTCGGTCAGCAGTTCGACGAGCAGGGGGGCGGATTGATTGTGCGTCATGATGTGAAGAAATCTCGTCAGACCTGATCGATGTTGCGTTCGACCTTGAGCGGCGGCACCCAGGCCGGCTGCGCGGCTTCCTGGGCATCCGAGGTGAGGCCCGGCACGCCCGGCGGATTGCCGAGCATCGGGAAGCCGAGCTTCTCGCGCGATTCGTAGTAAGCCTGTGCGACGAGACGCGACAGCGCGCGGATGCGGCCGATGTACGCCGCGCGTTCGGTGACCGAGATCGCGCCGCGTGCGTCGAGCAGGTTGAACGTGTGGCCGGCCTTCAGCACGAGTTCGTACGCGGGCAGCGCGAGCTGCGCGTCGATCATCTTCTTCGCTTCCGCTTCGTAGCTGTTGAAGAACGTGAACAGCAGGTCGACGTTCGCATGCTCGAAGTTGTAGGTCGACTGCTCGACCTCGTTCTGGTGGTAGACGTCGCCGTATGACAGGCGGCGCAGCTCGGGGCCGTTCGGGCCTTGCTCTTCCCACTCGGTCCACACGAGGTCGTACACGTTCTCGACCTTCTGCAGGTACATCGCGAGGCGCTCGAGACCGTACGTGATTTCGCCGAGCACGGGCTTGCACTCGAGGCCGCCGACTTCCTGGAAGTACGTGAACTGCGTGACTTCCATCCCGTTCAGCCACACTTCCCAGCCGAGGCCCCACGCGCCGAGCGTCGGGTTCTCCCAGTCGTCCTCGACGAAGCGCACGTCGTTCTGCTTCAGGTCGAAGCCGAGCGCTTCCAGCGAGCCGAGATAGAGATCGAGGATGTTCTCCGGCGCCGGCTTGAGCACGACCTGGTACTGGTAGTAGTGCTGCAGGCGGTTCGGGTTCTCGCCGTAGCGGCCGTCCTTCGGGCGGCGCGACGGCTGCACGTACGCGGCGCGCCACGGCTCGGGGCCGACCGCGCGCAGGAACGTGTGGACGTGCGACGTGCCTGCGCCGACTTCCATGTCGATGGGCTGCAGCAGGGCGCAACCCTGCTTGTCCCAGTAGGACTGCAATGTCAGGATGATTTGCTGAAACGTAAGCATGAAGAGCCTTCGTGGCGCGGGCGCTCCGTTGCGGGCGGCATCCCGGGCGGTGTCCGGGGGCGGCTCGCGCGGCGGCGCGGCTTGTTAGTGTGCTGAAACCCGTAATTTTACCGGATCGGCGGGGGGATGCGGCCGGAACGCGGCAAAGGGGCCTCGATGCCGCTCCGGCGTGCCGGCCTGCCGATCGTCGATCACTCCGCCGAGCTGGCGAGCTTCGACGACACGGCCGCATTCATCGGTGCGCTGGATCTCGTGATCGCGGTGGGCACGTCGGTCGCGCATCTGGCCGGCGCGCGAAGACTGAGGCCCGCCGCGTCACACCTGCCGGTCGCGGCGCGCCGGCTGGCCGTTGCGCCGGCGCAGCCCCGGCCCGAACGTGAACCCGAACGCGAGCAGCACGAACGACACCGTGAGCACGGTGGTGTTGCCGCTCGTCACATACGGCGTGAAGCCGCTCGTGCCTTCGATCCGCACGTCGAGCGAGCCGATCGTGAACGGCTTGAGCTGGCCGAGCACGCGGCCGTGCGCGTCGATCGCGGCCGTCATGCCGGTGTTGGTCGAGCGCAGCATCGGCCGGCCGGTCTCGAGCGCGCGCATCCGCGCGATCTGCAGGTGCTGGTCGAGCGCGATCGTGTCGCCGAACCACGCGAGGTTCGTCACGTTGACGAGCACGCCGGGCGGCTGCGGATTGTCACGAATCGTCGAGGCAATCTCCTCGCCGAAGATGTCCTCGTAACAGATGTCGGCCATCACCGGCTGGTTGCGCACGAAAAACGGCTTCTGCACGGGCGCGCCGCGCGCGAAATCGCCGAGCGGCATCTTCATCAGGTCGACGAACCAGCGGAAGCCCCACGGGATGAACTCGCCGAAGGGCACCAGATGGTGCTTGTCGTAGTGGTAGATATCGCGCGAATTCGGCGTCACGCCGTACAGGCTGTTCGTGTAGTCGACGTAGCGGCCGTCCTCGGTCACCGACGCGCCGACCGCGCCGAACAGCACCGACGAGCCCGTGTCGTCACTGAACTTGCGCACCGCGCGCGCGAACGGCTCGGGCAGCTCCTGGATCATCACCGCGATTGCCGTTTCCGGCGTGACGATCAGGTCGGCGGGCTTGTCGGTGATCATCTGCTGGTACATCTTGATCGCCGCGTCGATGCCGGCTTCCTCGAACTTGATGTCCTGCTTCACGTTGCCCTGCAGCAGCCGGACCGTCAGCGGCGCGTTCGCGGGGACGGTCCAGGCGGCCTGCGACAGCGCGAGGCCGACCGCCACCAGCGCGACGGCGACGCCGGCCGGCGCCGCGATGCGCACGCGCGGATTG
>NZ_JAAGPL010000329.1:0-5879 GCF_017104785.1 Burkholderia sp. Ac-20353
GCCCACCATGCTGCCGCCGACGCCCTCGCTGCCCGCCCCGCCCGACGCCGAGCGCCGCCTGACCGCCGCGCAGTTCCACGGCCTCGCGGCGGTGCCGCCCGAAGCCGAGTGGTTCGCCCAACTCGACAACCCGCACACGCGGCGCGCGTACCGCGCCGACCTGCACGAGTTCATGGCCTTCACCGGCATTGTGCGGCCCGAGGAATTCCGCACGGTCACGCGCGCGCACGTGCTCGCGTGGCGTGCCACGCTCGAGGGCCGCGCGCTCACCGGCGCCACGATCCGCCGCAAGCTGGCCGCGCTGTCGTCGATGTTCGACTACCTGTGCGAGCAGCACGCGGTCGACACCAATCCGGTGAAGGGCGCGAAGCGCCCGAAGCTCGATAGCCACGAGGGCAAGACGCCGGCGCTCGGCGACCATCAGGCGCGCGCGCTGCTCGACGCACCCGATGCCACCACGCTGAAAGGCCGGCGCGATCGCGCGCTGCTGTCGGTGCTGCTGTATCACGGCCTGCGCCGCGAGGAGGTCTGCCGGCTGTTGGTGCGCGACGTGCACGCGCGCCGCGGCGTGCTGCACCTGCGCGTGCACGGCAAAGGGAACAAGATCCGTGACCTGCCGCTACATCCGGCTACCGCCGAACGGATTCACGCGTATCTGGAAGCGGCCGGCCGTGGCGGCACGCCGACCGCGCCGTTGTTCCAGCCGGCGAAGCGCCGCCGTGGCCAGCCCGCCGGCGAAGCGATCACACCCGACGGCATCTACAAGGTCGTGTGCGCGTATGCGGCGCGGGCGAAGATCGCGGTCGAGGGACTCGGCTTGCACGGCCTGCGTGCGACGGCGGCCACCAACGCGCTCGAACACGAGGCCGACATCGCGAAGGTGCAGGCATGGCTCGGTCACGCGAGCATCGCCACCACCCGCCTCTATGACCGGCGCCGGAGCCGCCCCGAGGACTCGCCGACCTTCAAGGTCGCGTACTAGCGGGGTGCCGTCAAGCAACGGATTACGGCGAAACCGACCGTATTCTGACGCAGTGCAAGTCGTCGGTCTGACGCCAAGTTGAGGCGTGCCTCATGCAGACGCTTGTTTATCGACTCGGGGACGATTTTGGCGTTGTCGAAAGACGGTCACCGGCCTCGAACCGCCGTTCCCATGGGTCGTCGTCGGATATCTAGACGTCGGCTTAGCTCTGCGGATTCAACCGGTCGTTGCATCGACGGGTTGAATCCGCATACGTAATCGGCCATCAAATCGTCAAAGATGAGCCAATGCCGACATTGAGGCGAGCAGGGTTCTACGTCAGCAATGTGGCACATTGCTGACGATGGCGACGTCGAGCAGCGGGACGGCAGCTTCCCGCATCAGCGAACTCACACTCCCGCCACGAAGCGGATGTCACCCGGTGGAGAGGTCGCCCGCGATGCTGAAGTTCGCGGGGCACCTATTTATGAACCGACCTCCCCTCATCGTGGATTTCGGCGGGTAAGCCTCCAACTTATCTAGGCCGCCGCCTGGCTCAGAGGCTCCTGGGTGACCTGGATCAGCTTGAGCATCGTCTGCGCAATCAGCTTCGCATCTTGGTTCTTCGGCACGACCCTCAATAGGCCGTTACCGCGGCTCTGATCGAAGACAAGGGGCACCCCACCCACATCTCGCACGCGTTGGGCCACGTCGTTCATCGCCTCCGTCATCTTCGGCTTGCGGCCGTTCTCGACGTGGAACTCGCAAGTGATGGCGCCGCGGCGCGCGCTGTAGAGGAATTCGTAGTGCAGTCCTGCGTCAACCCCTGGGGCCAGCCGGATCTGCCGGTAGTGGGCGTTGCCGCGGGACACGCGGATGTTGTCGTCAGTGAGCTTTCGGAACTCCTCGACGGCCGCATCTAGAGTAGGGTACTTACGCTCCTGGCTGCCGCCCTTCACCGCTTCGGCACGACTGGTCCGCCCCACCAGAGAGGGCGCAAGAACTTTGAGCTTTCCGTCAGTGAAGTGCCGCAGTTCCAGCCCCAGGACTTCGGCTCCCTGCATCTCCTCGTTCAGAAACTCGATGATCCGCTTCAGCTCCGCAGGCAGTTCGTCGGCCACGAACACCATGCGAATGTTGCGTTTGGTCAGGTTTTCCTCCACCCGACGCCAGAAGTCGTCTGGGGATAGATCTGCCGCAACCAGAAATGTCTCCAACTCCTGCGCGGCGCGGTAACCCCATTGTTTTTCGAAGCGCGCCTTAATCTGATCGACACCCCAGTACACGACAGCGTTGGCAGCGTAATCAAGCATCTGGCCAACGACTTCCCGACGGATTCGCTGGTCCTTACTGCGCTTAACCTCCACCAGAGTGGGCACGCATGCTGAGTCGATGTAGAAATGATCCATCGACCAGCGCTCGCTGCCATCTGCAGCAGCCGGCACGCCCATTTCCTGCTTGATTAAAAGCAGCGGTCGTGGTGTCTCCCAATCTTCGGCGGTGCAACTTCCCAGCAAGCAGGGATGGGAGGCAATGAGCCGCTGCAGTTCCGCCTCGGAGAGATAGTCGGCCTGCTTCATCTCCGTCAGATCCTTTCCGTCTGAACTCACTAGGAACACGCCAGCTGTCATTAATACAATCCTTTCGGCTAAAGAACCCAACCGTATGCGGCGAGCCGCGAGCAGGGTACCAGACTGTGGCACGCCATGTCCGGCATGTGTCGCTGGGAAACCGACGGACAGGATACTTCCGCCCCTGGCCGATTGCACCAGTCCGACGCGTCTTCCGCGGACCGGACGTTGAAATCCTCGGCGGCAGCTTTCACGACGCCTACGTCAATGTGTGCAACTGGCCGTGGAAGCGACGCTCGCTCGACGGTGACATATGGCTGAAACTCGTTGTGTTTCGGTCATTCGCCCCATTTGATGTCGGCTCACGGGCGTCCGGCAACCGTTGTTGCTGTACGCTAGCATGTGGCACGCGACCATGTCCGTGCCGAGCCGCGACGCCGCTAGCGCAATCCGCCATCCCCTTGAAGTCAGCGTCGAATGGACGCGTGCTTCGGATGGGGGAGACGAGCAGCGACTCTTGCAGGAACCGCAGGGCTATCTGTGAATCTTCGGGGAATTACAAATTGCGTTGCAATACGCGCTGCGCTCGTGCATCGCAGATTGCAAATTCATCAACAGGTCGCCCCGTTGTCGTCGTTTGGCGAGTCCCCGCAAACTCGACCAATTGCAATTCGTAGGCCCACTTCTCGATCCGCGCCCGCGCGCTTTGAGCGCTTTGGCGCAGAAGGGATTGAACGTCCTTTGTGATGAACCGTTCAACGCCCATCTTGGCAATCTGCCGTGCCTCGTCGATCAAGCCGCTGTCAGTGAGAGAGCGGACGGCATACGCATCCATGCCGCGTTGGAATGCATCTGCGTCAAGGCGTTTATGAGTGGCTTGGTTGCGCTGAGCGTGCTCGGACACGACGGCATCGAGGGCGGTGATAAGTTCACGCGGCGAGTTTCCGGTCAGGCGAATAAGTTCGCTGATGACTGCCGACGTATCAGTCCCCTCAACGCTAATCTGATCGAGCTTGCTGATTACACCGCCGGAGAAGTGCTCAAGCCGCTTTTGAATGAGGCTTTCCAGATAATCCGATTCCCACGAAATGGAGCCGCGCTGGATCTTGTCAAAGCGGAGTTGACCGCGATACGTCGCAATCAGGTGCTTCGTCACTTTGTCCCAGACGAACAACGACCACGTCAGGCCGTCGATCTCATGCAGACCAATGTTGGCCAAGATCGGAAAGATAAGATCGGCTGCTGCCGGAACGCTGGTAGTTGTCCAGTCGGTTTCATCGATCTTGTCAATCTGCACAAGGATGCCGGAGAAGCCGAACAGGCGCGCAACTTCAACCGTCCGAGCGAACACATAGTTCGGATCGGCGAAGCCGTCGCTCTGCTGCTTTTTCAGTAGCGACGCGTAGGAGTTGGGATCGCCGATATCAAAGTCCGCATACTTTTTCCCGAGCTTTGCAGCCAAAGTTGCGATCACTGTCGATACTTGGTCCCACCTCTTTTCGGCCCACAACGCGGCCTTGGCCGGTAGCGAAACGTTAAGCAGGTCGTATGTCTCTTGAGCTGTCGTCGATCGAGCGTTGTCCGCGCGGTTGAGGAAGAAGTTACTGGCGAACCGGTCAATGAGCTTCTTACCCGGGCCATCGATCGCCGCGATGCGCGCGTCCGCGTCGGCTTCAGGCAGCGACGAAAGCCAAGACAGGATTGTCTCGAATGCGAGGAAAGCGATTTGCGTGGCGAACAGATCGAGCGTCAGCCCCGCTTTGACGTAGGGACGAAACACATTAAAGTTCGTCAATGCGACAACGAGTGGGCGTGGATTAGCTTCCTGCCAGATCGACTTCGCCACGGTCAGACGCGTGGCACTCTTGCCGCTTCCGCGCGCGCCATCAAGCACGAAGATGCCGTGACCAACGAGTGACGCTTGCCGCGTCCTATCAAGATAGGGCGGCCTGACAGCGTAGCTGGCAATTTCCGGTTCGCGTTCCGCAGTGTTTGATTCGAACGGGTTGCTTGTAAATCCCAAAAAGCTGTAGAGGTCCTGAGACTGTTGCGCGTTCATGACGGGTGGCGGCGTTGTCTGTGCTGTGGTTTTCTTGGAGCGCAGCAATTATATCCGAACGACTTCGACGCACGCCCTCGTCCAAGTGGCAGTTTCGCGGCCGACCTCGATGGCCTTCGTCTGTCAGTCGGAAATTAGCCGTTGCAACACGCGGAATCGCGTGCAGGTGGCGCTCGCGAAGAAAATAAAGGTGCGCTGGGCGGAGGATGCGCGGGCGAGCGCCCCAATAGCAGCAAGCCCTCTCGGGGCGAGCTTGCTCGGGCGCTGCGTTTTGACCGCATTTCGGGGCCAACGCCCACACAGCGCCCAAATTCGAAGAAAAAACTGAGGGAACCTCAAGTGGCACGCTGGATTGCGCAATACCTGGCAATGCGCGGATCTGTATGGGAGGACCACGACCGTTGATCCGCGCGACAAATTGGTGCTATACGGCGCGCTCGATACGCGGTATATACGGGTACCGCACCACTCCGAATACTTCACCAAACAAGATGCGACTGGATTGAATTCAACCAACCTTAACTCACCAAGTACCACTGGCCGCGAGCTTGACAAATAGTCTGGCTGCTTCGTCGCCATGAGACAAAACGCGTAGTGCAAGAGAGCGCTATTTGTGCATAGTGGGGGGCCGCGCTTCGATCCTGATCGAAGCGCTTGACGGCGTGACGCATATGCTGCACCGCCTGCGTGTGAAACCACCGTTTGCCGGCCAATCTCAGATGTTTGCGCTCAAGACCGACATGACAATCGAGCGACCGTTCAACCTTGGACCCTGCCGTAGAGGCGAAGCCGCTTCGAGCGGCAGCAGTGGATCGGATACGGAAGTTGGCGGCTGATGCTGCGGTGTACGACCGGCACCCAACGCCGAACTTTCGAGTTCGGCCAAAAGTTGCCGTTCGCGTATCCCAGAGAACCGTCATTTCAACGGCCCGTCAGCTTCGCAATCAGCCGGACGCACGATGGAAGTAAGTCGGCGTTGGCCGACATTTTGGTATCGGCATGCACAACAGTACAATCCCGATGTTACCGGGCTGCCGACATCCCTCCCATCATGCCGATCTTGACAGACACGTACGACAGCATACATAGAGACTACGAAGCAGCCATCAGCTGGATGCGCAGCTTAGGAATTTCCATAGCGCAGTCGGGGCGCATTGGACATTACTAAGATTTCCGAAAGAAATGTCACATAGCCGCGTATTGGCATTCGGGTTGGCGAAAGAAGGATTTCACCAGCGCGGGCAACTTTTGGATTCGGCGCAAAGCGCCGATGGCCAGCCGTTTCATC
>NZ_JAAGPL010000330.1:0-5817 GCF_017104785.1 Burkholderia sp. Ac-20353
GGCGGACGGCTCGGCGGCCTGCGCGGTGGTGTCCGACGCGATGCTGCACACGCTCGCGACGCCGCCGCTCGGGCGGATGGTCGCGTGCACGGTCGCGGGCTGCCGGCCCGACGAGATGGGCGTCGGGCCCGTGCCGGCCGTGCGCCGGCTGCTCGAGCGCACGGGGCTCACGGTCGCGGATATCGGCCTCTGGGAGCTGAACGAGGCGTTCGCGTCGCAGGTCGTGCATTGCGTGGACGCGCTCGGATTGTCGTACGAAACGGTGAACGTCAACGGCGGCAGCATCGCGCTCGGCCATCCGTACGGGATGACCGGCACACGCATGGTCGGCCACGCGCTGCTCGAAGGGGCGCGCCGCGGTGTTACGCACGTCGTCGTGACGATGTGCATCGGCGGCGGGCAGGGCGCGGCAGCGCTGTTCGAGGTCGCCCGCCCGTAACACGCAAGTGATTTCCTCACATCGAACGGCGCAGGCCGTTCGATTCACGAAGACTACTCTGGAGACTGACGATGACATTGCTGCAACGACTGACGACCGCCTTCTGCGCGGCACTGATCGGTACCGCGAGCGTAGCGGCCCATGCCGACGATCTCGACAAGGTGAAGCAGACCGGCAACCTGACGTTCGCGCTGACCGGCAAGTACCCGCCGTTCAGCTTCATCGACGAATCCGGCAAGCTGAACGGCTTCGACGTCGACATCGGCAACCGGATCGCGGGCCGGCTCGGCGCGAAGCCGGTGCCGGTGATGACCGCGTGGGACGGCATCGTCGGCGGGCTGCTGGCCGGCAAGTACGACGCGATCATCGGCAGCCTCGCGATCACCGACGAGCGGCTGAAGGCGGTCGACTTCTCGCAGACCTACTACCGCTCGGGCGCACAGCTGTTCGTGCCGAAGGGCAGCAGCGTGCAGGGCATCGACCAGCTGAAGGGCAAGGTGGTCGGCGTCACGCTCGGCGAAACCTACGAGGCGTGGCTGCGCAAGAACCGGCCAGACGTGCAGGTGAAGACTTACAAGGGGCTGCCGGACATCCTGATCGATCTGCAGAACCGCCGGATCGAAGGGTTCGTGACGGACCGCATCGCGGGCATCCTGACGATCCGCGAGAAGAACATCGACGCGAAGCCGGCCGGGCAGCTGCTGTATCCGGAGAAGATGGGTATTGCGGTGCGCAAGGACAGCCCGAAGCTGCGCGAAGCGATCAATGCGGCGCTCGATACGCTGCTCAAGGACGGCGAGTACGGCGCGATCAGCAAGAAATGGCTCGGTGAGGACGTGCGCTGAGCGCAGGCGGGCGGGGCGGGCGCGTCAGCGCCCGGTCGCGGCAGTCGAGCGACGCCGCAAGCCGGGCAGAAAATCGGGCAAAAAATCGGGTAACACCAGCCACGCCGGCGACACGCTCGCCCGGCGTGGAAGAATCACGTCACGCGATACGCAGTCCGTAGCAATTGGCGTGAACCCATATCGCCACGGGCCGTGCGTCGTCAACCTGAGGCCTGCGCAGCACCGACCTGCGGCGCGACGGTGGCGTCCTTGGGCTGCGCATCAGGCGCGGCGGGCATGGTGGAAGGCGCGACGGCGTGCTGGATCGTCGGCACGACCATCGTCGGAAACAGGGCCGCCAGCGCGACCCAGATAATGACGCCGAAAACCATGGCTGTCTCCCGAGTGTCGAGCGGATCGCACGCGCGCGCCGGCGCACGGTGCGCGCGTGCGGCCTGTCACCACTTTACGGCGCACCTTTGTGCAGGGGATTGATCGACCTCAAGCGCGCTGCGTCACGCGATTGCATCCGATGCGTCGATACGATCACGATAGTCGTCAGATTTCCGTCAAATGCGTTGCCTACACTGAGCGGGCAGTGCGGCAGGCAACGGCATGCGCACGAGCGGATCGGAGCACGCGATGGCATGGGACGATGAGGACGAACGCGAGTTGCGCCATGTCGAGGCGATGATCGACGAACTGTCGCGTGTCGACGCGCGCGAGTGCGCGACTGCGACGACGGCGGTGCTGCGGCCCGCGTACTGGCGTGCGCGGCTCGAGGCGATCGGCGGCCGGCTGCGGGCCGGCGGCCGCGCGGCGACCGTCGCGAAAACGTTGATCGCGCGTCTCGACGAACTCGAACGGCGACAGCCGCGCGATGGCGTGGGCAGATTCGGAAAACGTTAGCGGCGCTAACGAAGCGTGGCTGCAGCGCATGCGTCGCGCATTGGTCATATCGAATGCGGGATGAAGACATCACGCATGCCGCACAACAAGCACATCGACAAGCACATCGTTCGCCAGCCGGCAGGTGTGGAAAGCCCGCATTCTTTTGCGCACTGCACTCACGTCACACTGCGTGGCACGGTTTGCGCCGTCTTCGCGCCGTCACTTTCGTGCCAGAAGGCGCGGCGCGCCATTCGTTACGAGGAGCTCACAGCAATGCTGACCCCGCACGAATTGTCCACGCTGCTGCTGGTCGCGCAGGCACCGCAGCATGTCGATCGATCCAGTCCCGATTTCGACGCGCTCGTCTCGCAGGAGTACGTCGAACTGGTCTCCGGCGCGCCAGGCGAAACACCGCGCCCGGCGCTGACGCCGCAGGGTTGCGGCTTGCTTGCACGCATCGGCGTCGACACGTCCCGTCACGCGTCGACGGGCACCCAGGGAGCGAACCGCGAAGTCCGCCGGCTCGCCGCACGCAGCGCCGCGCGCGAGTGCGAAACGATTTCGCGTCGGTCCCCGCTTTTCGCGAGCACGTTCCGCGCCGCGTGATGCCGATCAACACACGTCTGCACATTGGGTTTATGCTGCGTCGAAGCGCCCGGCGTGTTGTCTGACCGGGTGCCGAACCGGCCGCGCGGCGCGTGCTCCGCACGCTTTTTCCGCGCGCCAGGCCACGCCGCATGCCGTGCCTGTCTGCGACCTGCGGAATCCGGAAAAGGAGCACGACGATGGCGCTCGACGAACAGCAATTGCAGACGCTGCATCGCAGGCTGAGCGAGGGCGAGCAGACGTTGCGAGCCGAAATCCGCGCGAGCGAGCACCAGCGCGCGTCCGAGTCGTACGCTGACCTGGCCGGCGCGGCGCCGGACGAAGGCGACGAGGCGAACGCCGATCTGTTCGTCGACGTCGATCATGCGTTGATCGGCATGAAGCTCGCGGAACTGCGCGCGATCGCGCGCGCGTTGCAGCGGATGCGCGACGGGAGCTACGGCGATTGTGCGGACTGCGATGCGCCCGTCGGCTACGAACGCCTGCTGGCGCGGCCGACGGCCGAGCGGTGCGCGCATTGCCAGCAGCTGCACGAACGGCGGTATGCGACGGGGACGCGCCCGTCGCTCTGACGCCGCGCACGATTCGCGAACCGTGGCGAACCGCCGAAAAGCGGGGAACGCGATGCGGGAAGTCGATTATCTGCTGATCGGCGGCGGTGTCGCGTGTGCGACCGCCGCGCAGACGCTGCGCCGCGAGGATGACGCAGCCAGCATAGCGATGCTGTGCGGCGAAGCGGAGTTGCCATACCGCCGTCCGCCGCTCACGAAGCTGCCTGATGCTGGCGATGGCGACGGCGATTCTGCCGCACATTCCGGCGCAAATCTCGCGCTGCACGACGCGGCGTTCTACGCACAGCTGCGGATCGATCTGCTGCTCGGCGCACATGCGACGCAGGTCGACCGGCACGCGCGCATCGTCCGGACCGACACGCATGGCGACTTCCACTACCGCAAGCTGCTGATCGCGACAGGCACGTCGCCGCGCGTGCCGCCGGTGCCGGGCATCGATCTTGCGGGCGTGCTGTGCCTGCATACGCTGGCCGACATGCGTGCGTTGCAGCATGCGCTCGCACGGGCGCGGCGGGTCGTGATCGTCGGCGCCGGCTTCATCGGCATCGAACTCGCCGCGACGCTGCAGGAGCGCGGCCTGCACGTGACGCTTCTCGAGCGCGAGCCGGTCGTGTTTCCGCGGCTGCAGTCGGACGACTTGTCACGGTTCTTCGCGCGCTGCTGCGCCGAGCGCGGGATCGCAGTTCGCACGAGCTGCGACGTCCACGCACTGCTGGGCGACGGCAATGTCGATGCGGTCGAGACGAGCGACGGCGATACGTTGCCGTGCGATGTGGCGATCATCGCCGTTGGCGTGACGCCGAACTGCGCGTTCCTCGCGGACACCGGCCTGCCGATCGACGACGGCATCGAGGTCGATGCATTCCTGCGCACGGCCGATCCGAACATCTATGCGGCGGGCGACGTCGCGAACTTCCACGATCCGATCTTCGGCGTGCGGCGCCGCATCGAGCACTGGGACAACGCGATCCGGCAAGGCAAGATCGCCGCGCGCAACATGGCGGGCCGCCAGGTGCCGTATCGCGACGTGTCGATCTTCTTCGGTGACGTGTTCGGCGTGTCGTACAACTTTCTCGGCGATCAGTCCGGCGCGACCGACGTAATCGGGCGCGGCACGATCGGCGACGGTCCGTATGCGTTGCTGTACCTGAAGGACGACGTGCTGCGCGCGGCATTCGCGGTCGACCAGCCGGCCGAGAGCATCGCATCGCTGGCCGACGCGATCTCGCTGCGGCTCGACCTGAAGACGGAGCAGGGGCGCCTGCACGATGTCCGCTTTCCGCTCGATCGCCTTCCGGTGCAGACGATGCTGATCCTGCAGGGCGGCGGCGCGCTCGGCGCGTTCGAATGCGGCGTCGCGCGCGCGCTCGACGAGCACGGGATCCGGCCGGACATCGTGTCGGCCGTGTCGATCGGTGCGTTCAACGGCGCGATCATCGCGAGCAATCCGAAGGCGCCTTCGCGCGCGCTCGACGCGTTCTGGCGCGAACTCGCGATCCCGCTGCCGGCTGCCGGCGGCCCGCAATGGCAGCAGATGATGCTGTCCGCGTATGTGTTCTGGTTCGGCGTGCCGAACTTCCTGCAGCCGCGCTGGTGGAATCCGCTGAACGGCATCGACTGGCTCTACGGGCGCACGACGAGCCTCTACGATCCGCATCCGATCCTTGCGCTGATTCAAAAGTATGTCGATTTCGATTCGCTCGGCGATAGCCCGACGCGTCTGCTGATCAGCGCCGTCGACGTGAAGACCGGCGAGCCGCGCATCTTCGACAGCTACGTCGACCGGCTGACGCCCGAGCACCTGCTTGCGAGCGGCAGCCTGCCGCCGGGGATCCCGTGGACGAAGCTCGACGGGCACGCGTACTGGGACGGCGGCATCGTCAGCAACTCGCCGCTGGACCTCGTGCTCGAGCGGTGCGGCCGGATCGGCGGGCGGATCTTCATCGTCGATCTGTTTACCGGCAGCAAGCGGATGCCGGAAAACCTCGTCGAAGTGATGCTGCGCCGCGAGGAAATCAGCTATATGGACCGCGTGCGCAGCGACCTGCGTTTCGAGGAATACGCGAACGACTTCAGCGATCTCGTCGGCAGCATCATGACGCAGGTCGCGGAGCCGGCTGCCAGCGCGATCCGCCAGCAGCCGCTCTATATCCGGCTGATGGGCAATCGCGCGCCGATCCGCATCGAGCGGATCGCGCTGCACCGCACGGGGCCCGTGTCGTTCGCGACCGACTACGATTTTTCGGCGTCGATGCTCGCTGAATTGCAGGCGCGTGGTTATGCGGAAGGATCGAAGGCGCTCGCCGGAGGCGACGCAGCGTGACGAAGCCGCACCGCCACCCGCCGCCAACATATCGAACCGGCATCACGCAACGGCGCCGGACCGCGCGATACTGAGCGTGTCGTGCCGGCCGCCGCGCGGGCCGATCGCCACGCCGTCGACCGGCGGGCGCCGCCGCCGGCGTTCCGGCACGACCCATGCATG
>NZ_JAAGPL010000331.1:0-5162 GCF_017104785.1 Burkholderia sp. Ac-20353
TGTCGCCTGCACGGCGCTCGCGCCGCTTGCAGCGCTCGCGGCGGCTGCAGCCGCGGCTTCGGCGGCCTTCTTCGCCTTCCGGCCGCGCTTGTCGCCGTCGATGTCGGCCAGCAGGTCGAGCTCGGACGGCAGGTTGTCGGCCCCCGTCCAGCTCACGAGGCGGTCGCCCGAGAAGGTCAGCACGAGATCGCGCTGCTGGACGACGGACGTCGAGCCGCGCTTGAAGTAGAACAGGTAATCCCAGCGGTCGGCGTGGAACATGTCCGTCAGCAGCGGGGTGCCGATCAGCGCGCGAACCTGGTCGCGCGTCATGCCGGCCTGCAGCTGCGACGCTTTCTCCTGCGACACGAAGTTACCTTGCACGACCGTGATCCGGTAGGGCGTGATGCTCTGCGCGATGCGCTGCGTCACGCTGTCGTACGACGAACAACCAGCCAGCGCGGCAACGGCGACGGCAGCGATGATGGCACTCCGCATGCGGCTCCTCTGAAAGTGCAAAAGAGATTCTGGAATCATTTCCTTCACCGTGCCGGCCCGCGTCGCAGGCCGCGCGTGTTTCTGGAACGGCCAAAAGCCGGTAACATTGAAGCCCTGCATTGTACTCTAGGGATGCCTAGCCATGACCAATCCAACGGATCTCAAGAATATCGGGCTAAAGGCCACCCTACCGCGCCTCAAGATTCTCGAGATCTTCCAGCAGAGTCCCGTCCGCCACCTGACGGCCGAAGACGTCTATCGCAACCTGCTCAACGAACAGCTCGACATCGGGCTGGCAACCGTCTATCGCGTGCTGACGCAATTCGAGCAGGCCGGGCTGCTGACCCGCAGCAACTTCGAATCCGGCAAGGCCGTGTTCGAGCTGAACGAAGGGACGCACCACGACCACCTCGTCTGCCTCGACTGCGGCCGGGTCGAGGAATTCTTCGACGCGGAGATCGAAAGCCGCCAGCAGTCGATCGCGAAGGAACGCGGCTTCAAGCTCCAGGAACACTCGCTCGCGTTGTACGGCAACTGCACGACCGAAAACTGCCCGCACCGCAAGCACTGATCCGCGCGCATCGCGCACGCGAAACGGCCCGGCCGGCATCTCGCCGACCGGGCCGTCGTCGTTTGGGGCGTGCCGGACGTGGGTATGCCAGACGCGCCGCCGGGCACACGTCGCCTGACGCCCGTCAGGCCGCGCTCGTGCAGGCCGCGTCGAAATCGAGCTGCCACGCGCCGTCGAGCGGAATCTCGTCGCAGTTCGGCTGCGGGCCGCCGCGATCGACGATGACGAAATCGCTGACCGCGTCGAGTGCGAGCAGCGGATGGTGCCAGACGCCCTTCGCGTAATTCACGCCCTGCCATCCAACGGCCAGGAACGCGCGCATCGCGTCCGGCCGGAACTCTCCCGCCGGCGCGACGACGACCGCGTAGCGCGACACGGCCGCGAGCGGCACGAACGCCTGGCTGCCGTGCGGATGACGCTCCATCAGCGTGATCGCGACCGGCAGCGCGCGCGGCTGTGCTCGGAACATGCTGACGAGCGGCCGCCCGCCGTCCGCGCAGACGTCGATCGTCGCGAGATCGTGGAACCGCTCGGTCGTGCCGCCATTGATCGGAAAATGCCGCGCGCCTTCGAGCGCGATCACGTCGCCGAACGGCGCGAACGCTTCGCGGGTCAGGCGCTCGACGCGCAGGGTCTGAAGCCGGGTCATGTTCGCCTCCGCCGTCAGGCCGGTTCGCCCCACAGACGCAGGCGCGACACGCCGCCGTCCGGGAAGATGTTGAAACGCACGTGCGTGACCGGACCGAGCGCCGCGAGCGGGTCGAACGTATGGACGTGGTCCATCGACAGCTTCTGCTCGCCGAGCAGTTCGGGCCAGAACATCGCCTGCGTGACCAGCGAATCGTCGGTGCCGCCCGCGACCTGCGCAGCCTGCAGCGAACAGCGGTCCGGGAAATTGCCCTTGAAGAACGCGGTGTCGACTTCGACGCGCCGGATCACGCCCGGCCGCGCGAGCGCGACGATCGCCCAGTCGTTGCCGGGCTCGCGGCGGCGGCGGGTTTCCCAGCCGTCGCCCATGTTCACGCCGCGCCCCGGCATCAGCATCTGCGACGCCGCGCCGAAGTGCTGATTGTTCGCGGCCACCAGGTAGCCGCCGTTCTCGATCGCGGCCAGGTCGACCAGCTCGCCCTGCGGCACCTGGCGCCAGTCGCGCTGCGGCTGGCCGTACACGCGCAGCCGCGCGAGCCCGCCGTCCGGATACAGGTTCACGCGCAGGTGCGTGTACGGCTGCGGATCGGTCACGTCGACGTAGTGGTGGCTGTTGCCCTGCAGCGTCGTCGCGGGGACGATCGTGCGCCATTCGGCGTCGTCGGGCGGCGTGTCGCCGTCGGCGACGCACGCGTCGATCGACGCGGCCGGCGGGAAATTGCCGGTGAAGTGGCTCGTGTCGAGGTCGACGCCGTGGATCACGCCCGGCCGCGCGAGCCGTACCACGCAGAAGTCGTGGCCGGTCGTGCGCTTGCGGCGCGTCTCCCAGCCGTCCATCCACTTGCCGTGATCGTCGTACTTGCCGGGGATGAACACGGCCGGCTCGGGGTTCAGCATGCGCTCCTTCGGCGCGAAGAACTCGTCGCTCGCGTAGAGCGCCTTTGCACCGACGCGCGGATCGGCGAGGTTCATGTAGCGCCGCGTGAAGGCCGGCGCGTTCGGATCGAGGATGGGGGCTGCCATGTCGTCGTCTCCTGGGTTCTGGCTTTGCCGCCGCGCGCGTCGACGCGCCGGCGGCATGATGGGGCTGCGGATCGGGCCGCGCACTCAGACCGCGTGCGCGCCGTCGCCGGCGAGCGACGCCGCGGCGTCCTCCTCTTCGGCCGGCACGTAGCGCAGTTCGCGATTCAGCACGCGCTTCGCGCGGGCCCGGTCGATGTCGTTCTCCCACACCGCGACGACCACCGTCGCGACGCAGTTGCCGATCAGGTTGGTCAGCGCACGGGCGATGCCGACGAACCAGTCGACCGGCAGGATCAGCACGAGGCCGAGGACCGGAATCGCGGGAATCGCCGACAGCGTCGCCGCGAGGATCACGATCGCCGAGCCCGGAATCCCGTGTGCGCCCTTCGACGTGACGAGCGACACGAGCAGCACGATGATCAGGTCATGCGTCGACAGCGGCGTGTTGGTCGCCTGCGCGATGAACAGCACCGCGAGCGTCAGGTAGATCGAGAAGCCGTCGAGGTTGAACGAGTAGCCGGTCGGGATCACGAGGCCGACGGTCGAATCCTTGACGCCCATGTATTCGAGCTTGCGCATCACCTGCGGCAGCACCGCGTCTGACGACGCCGTGCCGAGCACGATCGACAGCTCCTCGCGCAGGTAGCGGATCAGCTTGAACACCGAGAAGCCGGCGAGCCGCATCACGATGCCGAGCACCACGCTGACGAACACGAAGCAGCTCAGGTAGAACACCGCGACGAGGTAGCCGAGCTGCTTCAGCGACGCGACGCCGTACTTGCCGGTCGTGAACGCGACCGCGCCGAGCACGCCGAGCGGCGCGAGCTTGATGATGAAGCCGATCACGCGGAAGAACACGTGCGACAGTTCCTCGATCAGCGAGTTGACGCGCTGCGCCTTGTCGCCGAGCAGCGACAGCGCCGAGCCGAACAGCACCGCGAACACGAGGATCTGCAGGATATCGCCCTTCACGAACGCGTCGATCGCGGTGTCGGGGATGATCTTCATCAGGTAGCCGGCCGTGTCCTTCAGGCTCTCGGCGTTCTTCGCGTACGACGCGAGCGACGCCGCGTCGAGCGAGCGCAGGTCGATGTTCATCCCGACGCCCGGGCGTGTGAGCCACGCGAGCACGAGGCCGATGCCGAGCGCGAGCGTCGTCATCACCTCGAAGTAGACGACGGCCTTCAGGCCGACCCGGCCGACCTTCTTCAGGTCGCCCGCATTGGCCATCCCGCTGACCACCACGCAGAACACGATCGGGCCGATGACCATCTTGATGAGCTTCAGGAAACCATCGCCGAGCGGCCTCAGCGACTCGGCGAAATGCGGGAAGAACGCGCCTAGCGCGATCCCGAGGATCAATGCGACGACTACTCGGCCAAACAGCGAATTAAGGAATTTCGACACGGCGCTCTCCTGAACCAACGGTTGCAGTTTCGTCTGTTCATACTGGTAAGACCAGTGATGTTATGGACGATAGTAGGAAGCCGATATAGTCGCGTCAAGGAAGAAAGAAATAGGGATTTCCCGCCCTGTCCCAGCCCCCTTCCGCCGCCTTCCGGCGGGGCCGGAACGCCGCCCGGATCGTGACTTACCCGTAGGCCGGCGGTGCACCGCGCGCGTGCGGATTACAATGCCGGTCAGACCGGCCATCATTCGCATCATGAAAAACGTTCCGCACACCGTGACCGACGCCGCCATCGCGACGATCCGCGACCGGATCGAGGCAGGCGTGTATCCGGTCGGCAGCCTGCTGCCGGCCCAGCGCCAGCTCTCCGAGGAGCTGGAGATCAGCCGCGCGTCGCTGCGCGAGGCGCTGTCGACGCTCGAGGCGCTCGGGATGCTGCGCATCCGCGCCGGCAAGGGCGTGTATGTCGAAAGCGCGCAGGCAACGACCGGCCATGCATGGCGGTTCGCCGAGCAGTCGTCGCTGCCCGACACCTACCAGATGCGCTACGCGCTCGAGGGCTTCGCCGCACGGATGGCCGCGCGCGTCGTCACCGACGACGACATCGCGTGGTTCGAGGACAACCTCGCCGAGCTGCACGTGACGCTGACCGAAAACGAACTCGACGACGCGTCGCAGCTCGACTTCGAATTCCACATGCGGATCATCAATCTCGCCGGCAACGCGGCGATCGAATCGATCCTGCGCAGCAGTGCCGACATCATGAAGGAGAGCCAGCGGATGCCGTTCTACCGGCGCGAGCTGCTGCTTTCGACGTGGCACGAGCATCGCGCGATCGTCGACGCGCTGATCGCGCGCGATCCGGCCGCTGCCGGCGCGGCGATCGAGGCGCACATCGCGAACGCCGCGCAGCGCGCGGGCGTGTTCTTCCCGACGCCGGGGGCGTGAGCGACTGAGCGCCCCGGGCCGGGCGACCGGCCGCTGCGGCGTTTCCGTCCTTCCGCCTTCCGCCTGCTGCCAGGCCGACACGCTGTC
>NZ_JAAGPL010000332.1:0-269 GCF_017104785.1 Burkholderia sp. Ac-20353
CGGAACTGGTGTAGATCGCGGTGGGCGCCGTAGCATTAAAAAAAAAAAAAACTCCTGTGCCCTCCGCCCCACATCTACTCTTATTCATATATCCTCCACCTTCTTGCCAAGCACTTATCTACTGTCACTCATCCTCCCCCTGTCCTATCCTTCGCCATCATTTTGTGATTGCCCCTCTCTCCTCCTCACCACCGCTCTCTACGTCTCGTCACATCATCCTCTGCCTCACATCTTCTCTTCTCATACACCATGCGCTCCTCTTCTCAGTT
>NZ_JAAGPL010000034.1:0-61700 GCF_017104785.1 Burkholderia sp. Ac-20353
GCCGGAGGCGGCCGTTGCGTCGGCCGGTGCCGACGCGTCAGGCGCGGAAGCAGCCGCAGCCGATGCCGCGTCGTCCGCGAGCGCGGGGCCAACGCCGGCCGCGATCAGCGAGCCGGCCATCAGCAGGGATATCAGAAGTTTGCGCATCTTGGGTTTCCTCTTGTCGCTCGTCTTGTCTGTTACAGCGCGTCTGCACCGGTCTCCCCGGTACGGATTCGGATCACCGTCTCGATCGGTGTGATGAAGATCTTGCCGTCGCCGATCTTGCCTGTATGCGCCGCGCGCTCGATCGCCTCAACCGCTTGGTCGACGAGGTCGTCGGAAACGGCCGCCTCAATCTTTACCTTCGGCAGAAAGTCGACCGCGTATTCGGCGCCACGATACAGTTCGGTGTGCCCCTTCTGGCGCCCGAACCCCTTCACCTCCGTCACCGTGATGCCAGAGACGCCAAGGGCGGACAGCGCCTCGCGCGTATCCTCGAGCTTGAACGGTTTGATGATTGCACTTATCAATTTCATTTAGGCTCCTCTTTCATTACCCCAACACACGTTGATGCTTATCGGACTCTTCGACAAGGATAGCAACTGTCATGCCAGTCAAGGCATTGCGCGCGCGGCAAGCACTGGAAATGGCTGCTTGCCCGTCGTTGGTCGTTCTGTCGAACGTTGTGCTGGGCGCAGCTAGTTCAGAGAAACTTCATTGCCGGAGTCGATCCGATGGGCGGTTTCGAGGAAATAAATTTTCAGTGCTTATTTTTTTGACAAGCCAACCTGCATGCACCATGGTCACGCACGTTTTTCTGGTTACTGACCCAACTGCGTGCATCCGTGCTCAGCGAAGGCCACCGCCATTATTACAATTCTTATTCGACAACCTTTCCGAATCAATTTTCCGCACATCTTCGTGACGGCGTCATCGCAAGCGCTGTTGCTCCTCGTCAGCAGCTCATGTACGGTAAGAGCTTATAGTCAGACAATGAGCAGCCGCATCCAAATCGGCCTGCCAAAATGCGGTAGACGGAAATCGCACTGCGTGCAGACACTTGACGCACATCCGCCGTCTGATATCGAGTTAACGAGATCGCAGATCTGCGACCTTGTTCGTCTCCACACGTCCTGGAACGAGTCCTCGGCATAACATCGCAAGGGAATTCCAGGATCGAGAGTATTCGTCAGCAAAGCATGGATCTGCGCAAATCTGAGCATTGCGTTTAAGAACGGGCGCTATATCCGATATTATTTTTTTATCGGAAAAGACGCTTGTCGATTGGCGATGCGGCAGTAGGCGGTTTCTAGAGTCAAGTGCAACGATCGCAACACCTTACTTGATTCAAGGTGTGCACTTGGAACTAGAGATTAAGCAGTGTGGAAGCAAACCGATTTACAGAGCGACTTGGATTGCCAAATGGCTGGTTGGACACCCCGCGCTCCGAAGCCGAGATTCCAGAGTCGGTGTCGCGTATGCTTACACCTGCATCGCGCGGTCGCGCATCCGCTCAACAACACGAACCGCTTGCGGTCGCAAAAAACGATGGCGTGCCAGGGGAGCTTGCCGTTGAGAAGGCGCACACGCGGCGCGCGCGGGCAGGCGCTTTGGGTGATTCGGAAAGCCCCACACCTGTTTCAGCGGATGTCGCTGGAGAGAAAGAGACGACCGTCGTCAGCCTGCAAGATCATGCAAGAGATTTCCCCGACGCACTTGCCGGTCGCACACATGAACTTAATGGTATTGAACCGATAGCGGAAGCATTGATCAAGACGCTAGCAGGTAAAGCACGCACGGGTCGACTGGACGAATTGAAAGCGCTGGACCTTTTGCAGCAAGCGGTTCTGCTGTGAGTCGGCGGTAGCGTGCCAAGCCCCCTCGTGCCTTGACGAATAAGGCGCATCGAGGTGGCCGGACCCGGCGCACTATGCAACGCCCCAAAACGATCGACCGCCGGTGTGCCAGGGTGTATGAACAGGTGACGGAGGTTCGTGCGCTCGAGCGCAGCTGCAGCTCAAGTCCCTCGCATTCGCATCAATGCGGGTTCACTGCAATATCGAGTTCGCGCCGCCACGAACCATACTCATATCCTCGGGCAGCATCGATACCGGAGGAATGCCATGCCGACCTACCAATACCGTTGCGAGAAGTGCGGCAAAACGTTCGAGAGCGTCGAGCATCTCGCTGAACATGCATCCGCTCATCCGCCCTGCCCTCATTGCGGTAGCGTACAGGTTCAACACGTACCGACGCCATTTGTCGCGAAGACGTCAAGAAAGAGCTGATTCAGCCTATCGACTCGATTTTCCCGTTCGCTAGGCGCTAACGCCGAAATCCCTTACGAGGCCGCCGCGTCTGGTTCAAGGCCGATGTTGAGGGGTTCGCATCGGCGCGGTCGGCATTGTCCGTCAGATGGATGCTGACCGGATCGCCATTTCCGTCAAAGTGTGTCACCGGAATGTTCTCACGGCGCATTTCGGGAAGCAGAGCCCCGGAATCGCGGAATCGTAGCGCGTGTCCAGAGAACGCGTTCTACAGACCAAAGGTCTTTGATTTTTTAATATTATTTTAGGGACGCAACGCCAAGCCTTGTCCCGCAGAACGATCTCACCATGTAAAACGCATAGAAAGATGTCCCCGTTTTCGTTCGTGGGATGGAAAATTACCGTCAAGTGGTGTAGCGATACGAAGGGGTTCGGATTCATCACGCCGGATGACGGCGGCGAAGACCTGTTTGCGCACTTCTCCGAGGTTCAGGGAAGTGGCTTCAAATCCCTTCAGGAGGGCCAGAAGGTCAGTTTCGAGGTCAAGCAGGGGCCCAAGGGGAAACAGGCCGCCAGCATCAAGCCGCTGTAAGTTTTCCCCGCAGCGAACACGCGCGGTCAGG
Source organism: Burkholderia sp. Ac-20353 (assembly GCF_017104785.1). Classification (NCBI taxonomy): domain Bacteria; kingdom Pseudomonadati; phylum Pseudomonadota; class Betaproteobacteria; order Burkholderiales; family Burkholderiaceae; genus Burkholderia; species Burkholderia sp. Ac-20353. Next base: position 2,873 of record NZ_JAAGPL010000034.1, read on the forward strand.
ACCGCGATCAGGCCGACGCGTGATCGCAGCAAGTCTGGAGCCGGGCGTCGACGGGATATCACGCCCGGCTTGTCTCAGCGCTCAAGAAACGGCCTGAGCTTGTCTGCGCGACTGGGATGCATCAGCTTGCGCATCGCCTTGCTCTCAATCTGACGGATCCGCTCGCGGGTCACGTCGAACTGCTTGCCGACCTCTTCAAGCGTGTGATCGGAGTTCGTGTCGAGCCCGAATCGCATCCGCAGGACCTTGGCCTCGCGCGGCGACAACGCGTCGAGCGCCTCGTCGATCGCCTTGCGCATATTTGCGTGAATCGCGGCTTCAGCCGGTGAACTCGCCGAGGCATCCTCGATCATGTCGCCAAGCGTCGCATCGCCATCGTCACCCACCGGGCTTTCGAGCGAGACAGGTTGCTTGGCGATCTTGAGGATACCGAGCACTTTCTCCTCGGACATCTCCATGCGCTTTGCAAGCACTGCGGGATGCGCTTCCTGCCCTGTCTGTTGCAGGATTTCGCGCGAAATCCGGTTCAGCTTGTTGATCGTCTCGATCATGTGGACCGGCACGCGAATGGTCCGCGCCTGATCGGCAAGCGCACGCGTGACAGCCTGCCGGACCCACCAGGTCGCGTAGGTCGAGAACTTCCAGCCGCGCCGGTATTCGAACTTGTCCACGGCCTTCATCAGGCCGATATTGCCCTCCTGGATCAGATCCAGGAACTGCATGCCGCGGTTCACGTATTTCTTGGCGATTGAAATGACAAGACGAAGGTTCGCCTCAATCATCTCGCGCTTGGCCTGCCGCATTTTCAGCTCCGCGGCACTCATCTGGCGGTTGATCTGCTTGAGCTGCTGGAGCGGCAACGAGACCCGTGACTCGATGTCGACGAGTTTCTGCTGCGCAGCCTGAATCGCCGGCTGATGTCGCTCGAGCGCCGCGCCAAACTGCTGCGAGGTCGCCGCCGTGCGGTTCGTCCATTCAAGGTCGGTCTCGTGGCCCGGGAACGACTCGACAAACGCGTCGCGTGACATGCCGCACCGATCGACGGCGATCGCCAGGATGCTGCGCTCGATCGAGCGAACCTCAGTCACCTGCTCATGCACAATGGCGCACAGGCGGTCGATGGTCTTGGCCGTAAAGCGGATCGGCGCGAGTTCACGCTGGATCGCCGTGCGCACTTGCGCAGCGGCCGCGGATCGAGCGTCGCCAGTAACCGGCGCATCCGGCAACTGCTCGAACAGTGCACGCACGCGCGCGAAAATCGCAAGACTGTCGTTCGTGAGTTCTTCGAGGCGTGCCGCGTTCACCTTCTCCGAATCCCCGGCGTCCGTTTCGACGTCGTCGTCTTCATCCGAATCGTCGTCGGCGGCGAGTGCTTCCGACGCCTCTTCTTCGGACTCCGGCGTCATTTCGCTTTCATCGGCGTCGACGCTGATGCCATCGACCAGTTCGTCGATGCGGAGTTCGCCGGCAACGATGCGGTCGACATCGGCAAGAATCGTGGACACGATCGACGGACACGCGGCAATCGCCTGAATCATGTCCTGCAGACCATCTTCGATCCGTTTCGCGACCTCGATTTCGCCGGCGCGGGTCAGCAGTTCGCTGGCCCCCATCTCACGCATGTACATCCGAACCGGATCCGTGGTGCGGCCGAATTCCGAATCGACGGTCGATAACGCAGCTTCCGCCTCCTCGTCCGCCTGATCGTCCGATGCCGCGGCAGGCGCACCGTCGGTCAACAGGAGCGCCTCGGCGTCCGGCGCTTGTTCGTACACGGCCACACCCATGTCGCTGAACGTGCTGACGATGGTGTCCATCGCCGCCGTTTGCGTAAAGTTATCGGGCAGGTGATCGTTGATGTCCGCGTGCGTGAGATAGCCACGCTCACGACCGAGCGCGATCAACGCACGCATCTGGCGTTGACGCTCTTCGTTCTGGCGTGCCTGTGACGCAGTGTCCTGCGGCGAAAGGGCCTGGGCCCTCCCCTTCAACTCGCGGCGACCGGCCTTTGACGTGACGGTGGTGACAGGGGACGTGGAAACGTTCCGATCAGGAATTGCCAATACTTGCTCCTCGACAGATAGGCCGACGATCGTCGCGCGCATGGCACCAGGATGGATGCCTGCCAGGATGCGAACGGAATCGTGGAGACGCACAGATAGTCGAGGCCGGAATGCCTCGCGCGGAATCCGGTGTGCGCAGCTTTTGGGGGGATGGATGATACCGGAATGCATTGTGCGGTACAACATATGCATCCGACCGCGAATGTGGGGGCTCGATGGCTTTGCGGAATTGCCCCCAATTTGCGCCCTGGCCGGTCGGGACACGATGCTGCGGGGCGTCCGCTGTTACCGTCAGCGGACACGCACGCTCGGCTCGCTTCGGCCATGCGTCCAACCTCGCGCCAACCGCAACGTCCTCGGTACAGCGGTCGCTTGCCGGCGCCCTTGCTCGGCCCTAACATGTGCCGGAACCTCGACACTCGCCCCCGGACCGAGCATGCAAGCCCATCCGTTGTGCCTTTCTCCCGGTGATGATGTGCGCGTCGCTGTCGAAGAAGTGCTGCGTCAGCGCGAGTGGCGCGCGGCCTTTGTCATCCAGGGCATCGGGAGCCTCAGCGTCGCCCAATTGCGATTCGCCGGCGCAGAATCTCCGACCGAACGATTCCGCGCATCGTTGTCCTGCGGCCATATTCGTCGAGGTAAAACGCCACTTAATGCAGCCTGATCCTGTGCCTTGGGCGGCCAGCAGCAATTCTCCCCGTGTGAACCCCGTGCGCGCTGGAGCAATATTTCCCCATTGACATGCAAATCAATGCGGCCGTGTGCAAGTCTGATTCACTTGCAAGGTGCGTGATCGGGCGCGCTCTTCCTTACCGGCCTCACCGGCTCCCCCACTTGGCTGATTTCTTTGGCAGGCCGCCGCGACATACGGGTCCGTCTTTCAATTGCGCTGTGCAAAGGTGCAAGTTGTCTTACAAAGGTTAACTGACCCATCAAAGCGTTTTCATGTTTAATTTTCTTCTGGCACCGCCCCCAATCCCGAACTAAGATAACTAATCTGGTCTTGGGACAAGCGAATTTCGCCATACCAGAAAACAGAATGGAATAACCTATCCGCGCCGGTGTGCCTCCGGCGCGAAAGAGGTCATTCCTCCCTCCCAGCAACGTTGCTCCCGATAACCTGTGAGACAGCCATGCTGAGTCCCCACGAATTTGCCACGCTGATGCTGGTCAAGTCTGCGCCCGACCAAATCGATCTCGGCCGCGAAGAGCTTGACACGCTTCTCGAACAACAACTGGTCGCGCTGGAACAGCTCGCCTCCGGACAGCAGCGTCCGCATCTCACTCGCAACGGCGATGCCGTGCTGCAGGCCGTCGCCCGGATACGCTGATCCGAATTCAACCAGGCAGTCCACGCGTCGTCCGCGGGTGATGTCGCTGCCGCCATGCCGCCGCACGTCACGTGCCCCATGGCAACGGGGCAACGTCCGTGCCCCCTACAGGAGTTCCATCGTGCAAACGCAGGAGCAGCTTGCTGCGACCCAGAAGGCCTATGTCGACATGCTGTTCGGCCTGACCAACAGGATCGTCGAAAGCGTCGAACAGCTCGCCCAACTGAACGCACAGGCGATTCGGTCTGCGTTGACCGATACGCTCAATCAGGCCCAGAAGTCCCTCTCTGTGAAAGAGCCACGCGAATGGCTGGCACTACAGGACGGCCTTGTCGGCAACAGTGCAGAAAAGGTGCAGACCTACCACCGTCAGTTGTTCGAGATCGTCACGGCGATCCAGACTGAGTTTATGCAGGTCGGGCTGGCTCAGTGGGAGGCGTACGGTCACGAGGCCAGGACGCTGGTGGCGGATCTCGCGCAAAGCGCGCCCGGAGGTTCCGAGACCCCCTTCGCCGCGCTGGATTCCGCGCTCACCGCCGCCAATGCACTGTATGAGACGATGCAGCGAAGCGCTCAACAGGCGGCCGAGATCACCCGAGGCAACCTCGACATGGCCGTGGTAGCGGCCTCGCAATCCGTCAAGCGCACCGTCGTGCCGGCGGCACCGGCCACCAAACGATAGCGCCCGACGCCGAAGCTGAGCAGGAAAACCAGGTCGTCTTTCGGCAGTGATTTTCCGGTATTCGACAGCGAGACGGTGCGTCAACGAGAACCGAGCACCGCACCAGCTGGGCACCGTGTAAAGGCTGGCATCCGGCGCGGACGTCGGCGTCATCATACTGCGCACCGCAGCAATGGTCGGCATTCGGCTAATCGGCCGGGTCGCTCAATACCACGTTGAAGGAAATGACGATGGACGAAAGCCGGGTAAGCATGGTGATGGGTTTGGCGGTGCTGCTGTTCGCGGTCATTTCCGTGGTTGGCCATTATCGACGCGAGCAGCGGCGCGCCCAAATGCTACGGCTGCTCGATCAGGCGCACCGCGGGCAATCGCCGCGGGGTTGACGATACGTCCCGCGGGCGAGACCCTGATGAGTACCACTAAATTGACAGCCAGGGACAGACATCATGACGAAACGCATTGCGGTGGTAACGGGCGGCATGGGAGGCTTGGGAGAAGCCATCAGTACGAAGCTGCATGACGCGGGTTACGACGTCGCCGTCACCCACTCACCGTCCAATACCGGCGTGAAGGATTGGTTAGCCGGCATGCAAGCGCACGGGCGCCACTTCAGCGCGTATGCGGTCGATGTGGCCGACTACGACTCGTGCCAGCAGTGTGTGGCGGAGATGCTGCAGGCGATCGGCACGATCGACATCCTGGTGAACAACGCCGGCATCACGCGCGACCTGACGCTCAGGAAACTCGACAAGGTCAATTGGGACGCCGTGATCCGCACCAATCTGGATTCGGTCTTCAACATGACCAAGCCGGTGTGCGAAGGAATGGTCGAACGTGGATGGGGCAGGATTATCAACATCTCGTCGGTCAACGGCTCCAAGGGCTCGGTCGGCCAGACCAACTATGCCGCCGCCAAGGCGGGCATGCACGGCTTCACGAAAGCGCTCGCGCTCGAAGTGGCCCGCAAAGGCGTGACGGTCAACACCATTTCGCCAGGCTATCTTGCGACGAAGATGGTGACGGCGATCCCGCAGGACATCCTCGACACCAAGATCCTGCCGCAGATTCCCATCGGGCGGCTCGGCCGGCCTGATGAGGTCGCCGCACTGGTTGTCTATCTGTGCTCGGAGGAGGCGGGCTTTGTGACCGGCTCGAACATCGCAATCAACGGTGGCCAGCACATGCATTGATCGGCGCGCCGGTCACCCGCGAACGAGCATCGGGAAAGAAAAGCGAGTAAAGATGTTCTGCCAACAGGACCGCAAGGTAGCGATAGCGCTTGAGGCGAGACGTCGCCAGACTGGTACGAACTTGGCGGGTGATCAGGTATCAAGGGGAAATAGACTCGACAACCTTTCCGCGCAACTTGTCTGGTATTTCGATTCGGAGCAAACGGTCGAGTTTGGCGGTGCATTGCAGGTAACGTCGACGACAAACCGAGCGCATTTGCCCATCGTAAATTCGGACGACCTCCTGCATTAAACGGACTGCGTCATCGCCCAGGCTCCAATCATCCGTTGCATATGCATGCTCGGCCACTGCCTCCAATGCCCCTTCAGCGTTGCAATACAGTTCGTATGCCGCGTCTCCATACCCGTCCTGCCAAAGCAGGTACGAAAGATAGGTCGTGCGGATAAGCTGATAGAGCTGGTGCCGATTTCCCTGACCCGCGCAGCACACCGCGAAAGCCAGATGTGCTGCGAGCGACGCATCCCTGACGTATACCATCGGCAAGGGGAGCAGCATAGCCTTTTGAGAGAGCTTGTGGTTTTGCATCGTTTCCTGGGCGTGCCTTTGTCGAACTGGACGACGCGGTCTTGAATGCGTCAGTACTCCAACGTTTACGCGCGCGGCAATACGGCCGGTGTAACCGCCGGCACGTGAGCACGAATGGCCACGATGGATCGATCGGGTTGTTCCTTGCGGTACCGCGAAGTCAAAGCGGCAATGCGTTGCCGGGACCACTGCGCGGTTCGCTTGACAGGTGTGCTGCGAGGATCGCCGAGACGCCGAGGAACGCCGGATATTCCGCGGTGATGACGTAGGTCGGCACGTTCGCGAGGTAGGCGTCGAAACGCCCCTTGGCTTCGAAGCGCTGGCGAAACGACGAGCGGGTGAATAGCTCGCCCAGGCGCGGCACCACGCCGCCGCCGATATAGATGCCGCCGTGCGAGCCGAGCGTCATCGCAATATTGCCTGAGAAACTGCCGAGAATGCCGCAGAAGCATTCGATGGTTTCGGCCGCGAGTGCCTCGCCCTCGTGCGCATGCTTGACGATCTCGGCGGTGTCGATGCTCGCGGGCAGCATCTTCCTTTCGCGCGCGTTGAGCGCGCAATAGATCAGTTCGATGCCGGGGCCCGAGCAGACGCGCTCGAACGACACGTGCGGCGACTTCTTGCGCGCAAACTGCAACACGAGATCCTCGCGCTCGTCCTGCGGAGAAAAGCTCGCATGGCCACCTTCGCTGCCAAGGGCGATCCAACGGTTGTCGGCCGGAATCAAGCCCGAGACGCCGAGGCCCGTGCCCGGCCCGAGCAGGCCGATCACGCAGTTCTGGCGGAGCTGTCCGCCGCCCACCTGGCTGCGCTGCGCGTCGGTCAAACCCGGCAGCGCCATGGCGAGCGCAGTAAAGTCGTTCACGACCAGGAGCGTCTCGAAGCCGAGCGCACGGCGCGTGGCCTCGATCGAGAAGGTCCAGTCGTGATTGGTCATGCGCACCTGATCCCCGTCGACCGGGTTTGCAATGGCGATGGCCGCGTGGCTCACGCGGCCGACCTTCGTGTCCTTCAGATACTGCCGGATGACCTCCGCGACACCCGGATAGTCGGCGCACGGATACACGCGCACCTGGCCGATCTCGCCCGTGCCCGACTCCAGGGCAAAGCGCGCGTTGGTTCCCCCGATGTCGGCGAGCATTCTCGGTCCGTCGCCGTGCTGGCTCGCGCCACGGGCAGATTTGTTAGGTGCACCTGTAGACATTGAGTCTTGTTTCCTTGTCGTTCGCCAGCTTCGAGATGGCACTGTTCTGGTCAGCCGTGGCGGCCTGCTGCAGCACGTAGAGCGTGTGCTGGGAGCGATCAGCAGGATCAGGCACTCCACCTGGAGCAGCGCCTGCATCGGAGGCGCGCCTGTACCGCACCGAAAAGTGCGGTGATACCGCCGGAATCGCCAGGCATCCGTCGCTACCGCTCCGAGGCAATGTAGTCACGTGAAAATTGCAATTGACACTATGAAGTAGTTTAACTACAGTCGAACGCAATGAATAGTACCTGGGGACGAAAAGGCGGAGCGATGTCGATGCAGAAAGGGCTGATCAATTTCGCCGACAAGTGCGCTCCGGGGCCTTCCGCAATGGTTTCGGCTGCCGAATCTGCGCAGGCGTTTCTCGCCGGCTTCAATCCCTCGTTGCAGCACTTTGTGCACAGGCGCGATGTCCACGTGGTCTGCTCCGATCGACTTCGGCGCCGCCTGCAAGGTGCCTGACCGCCGTACGCCTTGACCGCCTTGACCGCCTCGACTGAACACGCTGTACATCTGTCCCCACCGCCTTTGGAGACCTCATGACGACCGATCACGATTCGCGACTCGCCCGGCACTTCCCAACCCTCGACGAGATACCGACGGAACACCGCCTCGCCGCCCCCGTTCACCAGCGCGATTTCTTGATCGGTGGGCAACTGCTCACATGGGACGGCCCCTGCAAAACCGTGCTGTCGCCGGTCTGCACACGCGACCCGTTGACGGGCGACGTAAGCCAGGTCGAGATCGGCAGCTACCCGCTCATGCACGAGGCGCAAAGCGACGCTGCGCTGAATGCCGCCGTCGCTGCGTACGACAACGGCCGAGGCGAATGGCCGACGATGACGGTCGCCGGCCGCATCGCCTGCATGCAAACCTTCGTGAAAGGCATGGCCGAGCGCCGGCAGCCAATCGTGAACCTTCTCATGTGGGAAATCGGCAAAAGCCTCGCCGATTCGCGCAAGGAGTTCGATCGCACCATCGAGTACATCCAGGCCACGATCGAAGCCCTGAAGGACATGGACAACGGCCATTCGCGATTCATGGTGGTTGAGGGGACCATTGGCCAGGTCCGCCGCACGCCGCTGGGCGTCGTTTTGTGCATGGGGCCGTACAACTATCCGCTCAACGAGACGTTCTGCACCCTGATCCCGGCGTTGCTCATGGGCAATACCGTGGTCCTCAAGCCGCCACAATATGGCACTTTGCTTTTCGAGCCGCTGCTCGAAGTGTTTCGGGATGCGTTTCCGCCCGGCGTAGTCAACACCATTTACGCACCGGGTCAACTGGTGGTGCCGCGCATGCTGGCCTCGGGCAACGTCAACGTGCTGGCACTGATCGGATCGAGCCGCGTTGCAGACCATCTGAAAAAGCAGCATCCGAAATCGCACCGCCTGCGCGCCGTGTTGGGCCTCGACGCGAAGAACGCGGCCATCGTGCTGCCCGATGCCGACCTGGATCTGGCAGCCAGGGAATGCCTGCTCGGCGCACTGTCGTTCAACGGACAACGCTGCACGGCTCTCAAGATGCTGATCGTGCACAGCAGTGTCATCGATGCATTCCTCGAGCGTTTCACGGCTCAATTGGCCCGGCTCAAAACGGGCATGCCCTGGGAGGCCGGCGTGCACATCACGCCTCTGCCGGGGCCGCATCGCACCGCATACATGACAGAAGCGATCGAAGACGCCGTGGCAAAGGGCGCGCGCGTCGTCAACGAGGGCGGCGGTGCCTTCTGCAGCACGCTGTTCAACCCGGCCGTCGTCTACCCCGTGCGCGAGGGGATGAAACTGTACCGGGAGGAGCAGTTCGGTCCGGTCGTCCCGGTCATGAGCTTCGACGACGTGGAAGAGGCACTCGACTACGTGATCACATCGGATCACGGGCAACAGGTAAGCATCTTCGGCAACGACGCTTCGCAGATCGGCACGCTGGTGGATCCGCTGGTCAACCAGGTCTGCCGCGTGAACATCAACTGCCAGTGTCAGCGCGGGCCGGACGTGTTCCCGTTTGCCGGGCGCAAGGATTCGGCCGAGGGCACGCTGTCGGTCAGCGATGCGCTGCGCGCGTTCTCGATCCGCTCGATGGTCGCGACCAGACAGACCGAGCCGAACATGGCGTTGCTCAACACCATCGTGCGCGAACATCAATCGAAGTTCATCAACACAGACTTCATCTTTTAAGCGGAGTGAACATGACGCGTCGCAAACGTAATGCCCGGATCGTCGCGACACTGGGGCCATCGAGTTCCGACCTGGCCACAGTGCGCGCCCTGTTCGACGCCGGGGCCGATGTGTTTCGACTCAACTTCAGTCACGGTACGCACGCCCAGCATCAGGAGCGGCTCGAGATCATCCGCCGCGTCGAGCGGGACACCGGGCGGCCCATCGCCGTGCTGCTCGATCTCCAGGGCCCGAAGCTGCGCATCGGCACGCTCGCCGACGGCCCGGTCGCGCTAAAGGCCGGTGCGGCGTTTCGCCTTGATCTGGACGCCACCCCGGGCGACGTCACACGCGCACCGCTGCTCCACCCGGAGATCTTTGCCGCACTCGAGACCGGCACCGAATTGCTGGTCGACGATGGCAAGGTGCGTCTCAAGGTACTGAGCTTCGGGCCGGACTTCGCAGAGACGCAGGTGATCACCGGCGGCACGATATCGGATCGCAAGGGTGTGAACGTCCCCTCGGTACTGCTGCCCATCCCGGCCATGACACCCAAAGACCGCGCAGATCTCGAGTTCGGGCTGACGCTGGGCGTCGATTGGGTCGCGCTGTCGTTTGTGCAAAGACCCGAGGATGTGCTCGAGGTAAAGGCGATCGTCCAGGGGCGCGCCGCCGTGCTGGCCAAACTGGAGAAGCCGGCGGCAATCGACTCGCTCAGCGCGATCGTCGATGCGGCCGACGCGATCATGGTTGCGCGCGGCGACCTGGGAGTCGAACTGCCGGCCGAACAGGTGCCGCGGATCCAAAAACAGATCGTCAGGGCCTGCCGGGCCGCCGGCAAGCCTGTCGTGGTTGCCACCCAGATGCTCGAATCGATGATCGCCGCGCCGGTGCCGACTCGCGCGGAAGCCTCGGACGTGGCGAATGCGGTGTACGACGGCGCAGACGCCGTGATGCTATCGGCCGAGTCCGCGTCCGGCCAATACCCGCGCGAGGCCGTGGCGATGATGGATCGCATCATTGCGGAGGTGGAGTCCGATCCGGACTACCGCAGCGCGATCGACTCCGCTCATACGGCGCCGCAGGCCGCAGTCGCCGATGCGGTCTGCCTTGCCCTGCAGCAGACGGCGAACCTGCTGCCTGCCGCGGCGATCGTCACGTACACGCGATCCGGCTACACGAGCCTGCGCGCGGCGCGCGAGCGGCCGGTGGTCCCCGTGCTTGGCGTGACGCCGGAACTCGCTACTGCACGGCGCCTGGCGCTCGTCTGGGGCGTGCATCCGGTGCATGCCAACGAGCGCGTTTCTGACGTGCCTGACATGGTGAACAAAGCCTGCGCAATCGCGCGCCGCGAAGCCTTCGCGCATGCGGGCGACTTCGTCGTCATTGCCTCTGGCATGCCTTTCGGCGTGGCCGGCACCACCAACTTCCTGCACATTGCCAAGGTCTGACGCCTATCCGGCCTGGCTACTTTGACTTGCCCTGCACGCGCAACGACAGAATTGCGCTTGGGCAATTTTGCAGCGCGTGGAAGGAAACGCAACGCTCGCGTGCGCCGCGTTCGCCATATGTGGCGAACGCGACGCGTCGATTTCCCACGCACTCACCAGATGATTTGAACTCAAGGAGACAACGTTGTGGCGGACATGACTTTAAGAAGCGCACGATCTGGCGGCGGCTCGCCAGCTGCGATGAGCTATACGACACCGCTGATTATCCTGACATCCCTGTTCTTCATGTGGGGATTCATCACCTCGCTCAATGACATCCTGATCCCTCATTTGCGAGCGGTATTCACGCTGAGCTATGTGCAGGCGATGTTGATTCAGTTCTGCTTCTTCGGCGCATACCTGGTCATGTCGTTCCCGGCAGGTTTTTTGGTCGAAAGGCTCGGATACAAGGCGGGCATTATCCTCGGCCTGTCGGCGGCGGGAACCGGTTGTCTTCTTTTCTACCCCGCGGCGGAACACGCGTCCTATCCGTTCTTTCTTGGCGCGCTGTTCGTGCTCGCCTCGGGTATCACCCTGCTGCAGGTGGCTGCCAATCCGTATGTGGCCATCCTCGGGACGCCGGAACTGGCATCGAGCCGCCTCAACCTGACCCAAGCCTTCAATTCGCTCGGCACCGCGCTCGCGCCGGTTTTCGGCTCGGTGTTGATTCTCTCGGTGGCGATCAAGACATCCGGGCAGTTGCAGAAATTGAATCCCGCGGACCTCGCGGCTTATGGAGTCTCGCAAGCCGGCGCAGTGCAAATCCCGTACATCGGGCTCGCGATCGTGTTCTACCTGCTGGCCGTCGCGATTGCCACGTTGAAGTTGCCGAAGATCGACGCGCCCGAAGCGCCGGTCGAGGTGTCCGACGCCCGTAACACCGACCGTGTCCACACGAACGTTTGGGCCCATCGCCACCTCGTGTTGGGTGCGGTCGGCATCTTCCTGTACGTGGGGGCCGAGGTCGCTATCGGGAGCTTTCTGGTGAACTTCATGGGCCAGCCGCAGATTGCAGGCTTGCAGCAGGAAGCAGCCGCCCGATACCTGTCACTGTACTGGGGCGGAGCCATGGTGGGGCGCTTCCTCGGCTCTGCGTTGCTGAGCAAGATCCGCCCCGGCTACTTGCTGGCCTTTAACGCCTTCGTCGTATCGGCGCTGCTCGTGATCGCAATACTGGCATCGGGCACGATAGCGATGTGGGCCTTGCTCGCGATCGGCCTGTTCAATTCGATCATGTTCCCAACAATTTTCACGCTGGCGATCGAGGGGCTGGGCAAGCATACCGGCGAAGGCTCGGGAATCTTGTGCATGGCGATTGTCGGTGGCGCGATCGTCCCGCTCATCCAGGGCTTTATGGCCGATCACATTGGCGTACAGCTCTCGTTCTGCGTACCCGTGGTGTGCTACCTGTACATCGCCTATTACGGACTAAAAGGGCATTACGCGGATTGAGGTTCGCGGATCATCGGCGAGCAGCCCGCGTTCTCCGGCGGGCTACTTCTTCACGGGCGGCACGAGTGCCGTGTGCAGGGTGGCCGCGGTGCGCCGCCGAATCCATTCGCCATAGGCCTCGTCTTCGATGCGATATTCGCCTACCCTCAGGCGCGTCACCACGTTGTCGTCCTGCAGGCGGCGTAGCGCGTGTCCCGCGGTATTGCGGGTCGCGGGCCGGCCGATGAGCGCCGTCAGGCGTGCCATGCCCGGCACCGAATGCAGGTCCGAATCGCCACTGGCGAGCAGCGTCAGCACGGCCTGGTCGGCCGGATTGGCGGCGTTCCACTGCTTGAGGAAGTGCGCATCGGAGAACACGGATTCCTTCGTGCGCTCGATGGCGGCGGCGACGCCTTCGGTCTGGTAGAGCATGAACCGCTCGACGAAGCGCTTGAAGAACTCAGGCGTGCGGTGCAGTTCGTCGAACGCGCGCCTGCCCTGCTCGAAGGTTAGGGTATGCCGGGCCATGCTGTTCATCCGGTCGATGGTGAACGCCACGAACTCGTCGCCGAGCAGCGGGAACGGCTCCAGCGGTGCCCAGTTGTAGAAGGGCTCGGCGGACCGCGCGAACATGTCACGCAGCGTCGTCTCCGAGCTGCCCGCGAACACCACCTTGATGCGCTCCTTGCGGATGTCGAGCGCGGCACGCAGCGCGTGCGCGAACGTGCTGTGCTCTGCCTTCGCCAGCACCTGCGCCTCGTCAATGACGAGCAGCAGCGGCTTCTGCTGACGGTCCAGCAGCCGAAGCACCTCGCGCATCGTGGCCGAGCTGTCGGCGTCGAGCTGCGCCAGTTCGGCTTCGATGGAGCCCTCCGCGCCGCCCGGAATCTTCCCGCCCACCTTGATTTTCCGCACGGGCTTGCCCAGGGCGGTGAGCACGGCGCGCAGACCGCGCGGCTCGAGCGCTTCGGCCAGCGCCGAAACCAGCGCGATATCCGGGGTCGAGGTGTCCCAAAGATTCGTGTAGGCGACGAGGATGCCCTCTTCGACCACCGCCGGCAGCAGGTCCTTACACAGGAACTCCGTCTTGCCCATGCGGCGGCGGGCAAAGAGACCTCGCGCGGACGTCAGACCCAGGCCGAACGCATTAAGATAGGCGTTGGCCAGCTCAGGACGCGGGTAATGCCACGGGTCGACCGGGGTTTTCTCATGCTTTCTCACGACAATTGAGAATTCTCAAATAACATGAGAAAGCATGATACAAACGGTAGCCCGTCCTGTAAATGGGCTATTTCGGCCCAACTTCCGCCAAGTGAAAATGTCGCTCGAAAACAGCGGGGAGCGCAATTCAGAAAACGGTTGCATTTAACAGGGAGGTCCCTGTACACCAACCAGAGGCAAGTTTGCCAGCAGCGTGCCGCACATGCTTGAACGGTTCCCCCGCGGACCTGTTCGGCAACGAGCTTGGCCAGCGCGGCGGAAGCGAGCCGGCCGCGTCGCGAATCGGCGCCGCTCGTGAGGATGATGGCCAAGCGCGCGCCGAGCACGAGTCCGGCTGCATCCGCTCCGCTGAAGACCATCAATTGCTTGTCGTCCATGTCCTGCTCTTCACTTTCGCAAGACGTAGGTGCCTGGCGCATCGGCGATGATCGGCATGTCGGCATCGGGCAAGCCGATGGGCGGCGGCGCGACGCGGCTGGCTGAAGAATGCTCGTTGAGCCATTCGTTCCATGCGGGCCACCAGGAACCATTGCGGTGGTCGGCGGCGGCGAGCCACTCGTCGGGGCCGATACTCATCTCGGCGGCGGCGGCGAACTTGATCCGGAACTGGCGGTGCGTGTGTCCCGGCTCGCTGACGATGCCTGCGTTGTGGCCGCCGCTCGCCAGCACGAAGGTGACACGTCGGGGTGGTCGTCCTTTTTGGCGGGATGAGGATCACGACATGTCTGTGACCAGTGGTTCCAGAACCTTGTCCGCGGGTGCCCGCGGGCTGCTGCCCCGTCAGAGCTTCTCGATGAAAGTGTGCGTCGGCGCATAGCAGGGTACGGCTACCGCACGGTTATCGAACACGTCGACGCCTACAGTGTTGTAGGCCGAAGGTGAAAAGACCAGAAAGTCCTTGTCACGTAGAAAGCCCCATCGACACAGCAGTCACATGAACAGCCGATAGGGATATGCATGCCCCGGAAGGTCTGGAACATTGGCGATGGTCCGTGCGAGCTTTTGCGAATAACGAAGGGTCACCGGCACTGGGTCGTACAGCGCGTCGTTGTTCCAATCCATTTTGGTTAGCGCGAGGGTTTCAAGCGCCGCCACTTCCAGTGGACCGCTGCCCCCGTGCCGGATGATGTTGAGCGGGCGTGGGATGCTCTTGCTTCCCTGGAAAAACAAAGCCCCGCTAAGCGGGGTAATCGTCCTTTTCGTGCATGTATGGCGCTTTGGTCGAAAAAATCTATTTATCAAGATGTTGTGCGGTATCCGTTTGTCCGACCGACATGTCGTCGCGGACCCTTGTTGGGAGCGGCGCTGAAGGATGCAACCGCCAGATCTCGCCGCGATTCGCACGTACCCGAGCCGCTAGTGCAGAGCGCGATCGTCACGAAGCACAAACCGCTGTCGTAGCTGAACACGATCGACTGCGCGGAAAATCTTGACCCGTTCCTCTGCAACCCTCTGCCCGCAGCGCGCTGGCTCGGGCGGTGCTACACGTCGACTCACCCGGTACGCGCCCGGCAAACTACAGTCCGTGACGGCGCGGCGCGGATGGAGTAGGATTAAATCCTATTGAAAGAGGAGGGTCGCCATGCGCACCACCCAGCAAATGAGCATCACGCTCCCGAACGAGATGGCTGACGGCATACGGCAGCGGGTCGCCAGCGGCGCCTATGCGACCGAATCGGAAGTGATCCGTGACGCGCTTCGCGCGCTCGCTGCACGCGACCGGGCAGTCGACGCGTGGCTGCGCGAGACCGTCGTGCCGGCGGCCGACGCGCTCGAGGCGGATCCGTCGCGCGCGCTGTCGGCCGCCGACGTCCGCGCGTCGCTAGCTAAACGCCGAGCGTCGTCGCGTTGAGCGGCCCGGACTACCAGGTCGTCTTCTCCCCGGAGGCGCTCGACCAACTGGCCGCGCTCGAGGACGCGATCGCGGCCGCCGGCGCGCCGCGCACCTCGGCCGACTTCGTCGACGCGATCGTCACCTTCTGCGAGCAACTCTCGCGCTTCCCGGCCCGCGGCGTGCCGCGCGACGACCTGCTCGCCGGCCTGCGCGTCACGCATTACCGCGGTCGCACCGTGATCGCGTATCGGATCAGCGGTGACCAGGTCGCGATCCTCGGGGTCTACTACGGCGGCCAAGATTACGTCGCGGATTTTCGCACCAGTTTCGACGATTGAGCCGCCGACGCCTCGCGAAGTACCATGCGCGACTCATGGGGGAGAACTGAACCCCTTACGGTGATTAGCGGATACCGGTAAGACACTGACGGCGTCTTACCAGACGCGCCACTCCATTCTCGCACGCGGCTGATTGTCCGCCGGGACTTTGCACGTGCAAAGGTGACAGCCTGGTTACACGCGCATTGCAGACCCGTCAATCACGACGCCGGCGCTCAAGACGCTCACGGCAGTCGCCTCAAAATGAATGCGACCCCAAAATATCGATAGATATACCTATGTCAAATTTTATATTCGGCCGCTTTCACCCACCTTCCCGCGTCGAAACCCGTCGCTAACCGCGACCGACACACCCCAAATCCGACGGATCTTCGTACTGCGGCTTGCTCGTCACATGAAGTGACGAGCAAGCCGGGCTTTTGTCGAAAAAAGCGCCCGACACGTTAGCTGGACACCACTTGCTACGACGTGTCGCAGACGCCAGATTTTGCGCGATTCGGACAATTCCCTCTTTCCGGCAAAATACAAGGATCTTCCATCTGCGACACGCACCATGCCACGTTCGTTCAGGCCGACCTCGGAACAGTACGCGATCGTCAATGCCGCAAGTCGCGGCGGCAACCTGAAAATCAAGGCCTATGCCGGCGCGGGAAAGACGTCGACGCTACGACTGGTATCCGATCATCTCGCCGGCAAGCGCGGCAGTTATCTCGCGTTCAACCGGGAAATCGCGGACCATGCCCGTCGGGCATTTCCATCGAATGTCCAATCGCGCACAATGCACTCGCTCGCCTATGCATCCGTAACGGCGGCCCTGCGCAACCGGATGAAGCTCCAGCTCGAGGCACCGCACGAACTCGCTCTGCGCTATCGGCTTGGCCCGATCAGAGTCCCCAATGCCAACGGCAAGCCCGTCGAAGTCACGCCGTTCGAGATAGGCCAAATGATTGCCGATGGCCTCGGCATGTATTGTCGCTCCGCGCAACTGCGTCCGGAGGCCGGTCATATTCCTGTCGACGAAAAGATCGATGACAAGGCGGCCGCCTCGCTGCGCGAATGGTTGCTTCCATATGTCGTGCGGCTGTGGGATGAGAGCACCGATCCACATGGGCGCGGCGCCGTTTCGCCAGATGTGCTGCTGAAAGTCTGGGCGCACTCGGAACCATGCGTCGAGGCAGACTTCATTCTGTTTGACGAGGCGCAAGATAGTGATGGCGTCATGCTGTCTGTACTCGGCCGTCAGCATCATGCACAAATCATCTACGTCGGCGATCCCTACCAGCAAATCTATGAGTGGCGCGGCGCGGTCAACGCGATGGCACGGATTGCCGCCCCCGAGTATGCGCTCACCGAGTCGTTCCGCTTCGGGCCGACGTTGGCGACACTTGCCAGTCGTATCCTTGCTTTGCTTGGCGAGGCGACACCCATACGTGGTCAGGACAACATCGGCTCGATCATGGTGGAGGATCCGGGCATCTCACCGCCAGTCGACGCGATTTTGTGCCGCAAGAACGTCACGGCGATCTGGCAATTGGCCGCCGGGCTTGAAGCCGGTCATAAACCGGCGATCCGGATGAGTCCGGCGGAGATCGAGGCGTTCGCAGATGGCGCGGACCAATTACTCGCAGGCCGGCGAGCATTTCGCCCAGCCGCCTTTTCGCTTTTCGAGTCGTGGAAGGATGCGCAGTCGTTTGCCCGCAGCGCCGTGGGGAGCGATCTGCTACCGATCGTGCAGATCGTCGATGAGTGCGGGACTGGCTATCTGCGCGCGCTGGCACGACGCGTCACGCCTGAGACAGGCGCCGACTACGTGATCTCGACGATCCACCGCGCGAAAGGACTCGAGTGGAAACGCGTGAAGGTCGCGAACGATTTCCGCTTCAAACTGGTCGACGGTCGCCTGACGTTAGACGAAGATGAAATGCGATTGCTGTACGTGGCGGTGACGCGCGCAAGGCATCTTCTCGATATCTCGGCGCTGCGTGATGAGCTTCTGCGTCTGTTTACGCAGCGCCGTTGAACCGGGCACGCGTGAGCGAAGATTTTGACAACGGCGCTTGGCGCTTCTCCAACTTGCGCGACAAAAAAGCCTGTATTAGTCTTTTACCAACCGGGTACCGCTGATTCTGCCCACCTTCTCACCGTTCGGTATAAACAGTGAGACTGGTGAGTGTGCATTTATGGACTCGGTTCAATTCGCCTGGTTGGTTCCGGGAATCAGTGTCCTGGCCGAAGTACTCGGCACGGTCGGACTGAAATTTTCGTCCGGCTTCACCACTCCGCCCCCTCCCTCTTCACCGTCGTCTGCCATTCCTGCACGGTTTGGCTCATGGCCGTTGGGACTTTGCACGTCGATGTCGGCGTGGCATATGCCACGTTTTTCCATGGCGGCGTATGCGCCATAACCGGTCTCGCCTGATTGACAGACGGCAGATTGCCTTCGCAATAACCGCACGAGTGACATTATGAAATCCGAAAACGCCTGGGCCGCAGCTCTCGTGGGGGTAACCGTACTGTGGGGCTGGTCGTTTGTTGCCATACACGAGTCGCTGCAGGTGCTGAGCGCCTCGGCATTCAATGCATATCGGTTTCTAATCGGCGCGGCCGTGATGTTCATCGCTTTGTTGCGTCGCAAGGGCAAGATCGACTGGCGGGAGACGTCACGCGGCGTGCTGCCAGGATTCGTGTTGTTCCTCGCGTTCGCATTTCAGACAGCGGGCATCGCATTCACGACCGCGTCGAATGCCAGCTTTATCACGGGCCTTGCGGTTATCTTCGCTCCCGTGTTCGCGTTCTGGCTGCTTCAAATCAGGCCGAATCGACAGCAAATCATCGGCGCCATCGTCGCGGCGATCGGGCTCGCATTGCTGACGGTACAGGATCTTTCAGTGCACACCGGCAATATGCTCGTGGTCGGTTGCGCCGTGTTCACCGCCCTGCACATCGTCGTGCTCTCGAAGCGAAGCAAGGAAGCCGATGTCGAGCTACTCGCATTCGTTCAGGTTCTAGTCGTCGGGCTTCTGTCGTTGGGGTGGTCGCTCGCGACGCGGCAGTTTTCGGTCCCCCACGCACCACAAGCGATATGGACCGCCGTCATCGTCGGCATCGGTGGCACGGCCATCGGCTATTTCGTGCAAACAAAAGCACAGGTCGAATCGCCTCCGAGCCGCATCGCACTCATTCTGGTGCTGGAGCCGGTATTCGGCGGGCTATTCGGATACCTCATTGGCGGGGACCGGCTCAGCGCTGTCAATCTTGTTGGTGCCGCCATGATCCTGCTGGCGATGATCGTGACGGAATATCGTCCTCGCCTACGCATTGTGCCGAATTGATGTACCGGTTGTTTCGAGGCAACCGGCTTTGCGTTAGCGGCACGAATACACATAAATGAAAATGCATATCCAACGATCACCCCAACGCAACCAGCCGCTCCAGTGTGTCTACGGTAAGGTCCGGATAGCCCTCGGCATGAGGCATGGCATGATCGGCGGCTTGCGCGACGCGCGGACGCGCCGCGGGCGGCAAGACCTCCAGCGCGGCCTCAACCCAATCCGCATTGCGCTCAAGTGTCGCCGCGAGCATCACAACCGCCTGCTGCAGATCCTTGTTCGATTTCACGCCCAATGCGGCTGGCCGCAGCGTGCTCACAACGAGCTTGTGCAACGCAAAGCGCGCGGGCGCCGGAACGCGTACCGGCACAATGTGATCCTTACCCAGCACATATCCCGAGTCTGCTTCCGAAATGAGAAAGTCGAAGTACGGCAGGCCGATCGCATGGGCCTTCAGCCCGGGCAATTCCTTGGTTTCGTAATTCTCTGAACCCGGTACCAGAAGATCGACCTTGAGCATTGACCCGCGGCGCTTGTACGACGTTGCGGGTTGCTTGGGATGAAGCCCAGGCATCTCGAGGAATGGAAGCCCGGTGTCCTTGAGTACATCCAGAAGGCTGCGATCCTCCGAAATGGCCAGTGCCACCGGAGAAGCCGCACCGCTATCGATGTCGTTCGTCTGGTAGTCCGCGGCCAGTTTGACCCCCAGGCCGTTCAGCAACGCACCAAAGGCGTGCGAGCCGACGAGGACCGCCCCTTGCTTGAACAGACCCGCGTTGAAGATCGACGCGATGGTGAGCGCCGAGGAATTGTCCGCGACCGCGAACCTGGCTGTTCGTAGCGTCTTCACCGACTCCGCCAACGCACGCGCTTCCGCGCTCTCGCTACGCTTCTGGTCTAGCTTGGCGAGCGTGTCCGGAGCATCCGTCACCCCGAGAATTTCGTCAGCGCGCTGCCCATCGGCCCTATAGACGCGCCAATAAGTGTAGTCGTTGCCTTTGACCGTCTTGTATGACGCCGTGCCGGGCGTATGCAGCGAGATATGCGTCTGCCCAGCGGCGGACTCGATCAAAGAGGCGTACAGCGTTTGCAGCGCATCGGGATGGTAGGTCAGCATGGTCGCATCGGAGTTGCCCACTAAGTTCATATATTAGTGGGTAACCGCTGCTCTGAAAAGGCGGGCGCGCGACTCAAGTTA
Organism: Burkholderia sp. Ac-20353; assembly: GCF_017104785.1. Taxonomy (NCBI): domain Bacteria; kingdom Pseudomonadati; phylum Pseudomonadota; class Betaproteobacteria; order Burkholderiales; family Burkholderiaceae; genus Burkholderia; species Burkholderia sp. Ac-20353. Next base: position 22,968 of record NZ_JAAGPL010000034.1, read on the forward strand.
CCCACCACAATATAATATTAGTGGGTAACCCATCCACGCTAACGTTTTTCTCGCGCTCCCCTCAACCCGTCCAGCACCAAGGCGTCCGGCTGACGTGCGCTTCCAAAGATTCGCCGGCAGGCATGATCGTCCGGAATCCGACGAACGAAGCTGACGCACGGAAAGCTTTTCCCATCTACGTGAAATTATTTCGCAATATCGTCGAAATACATTTGTAATTTCAATCGTGAAAGATATGCGCGGATTCACAACCTCCAAAGTCGACCGTGACTCGCCATACCAAACGCCAGATTGGCGCGTATTCGCTCCTCCTGCTTTCCACCGCGCTCTCTCTGGCCTCCTACGGCAGCGATAACGGCCGGCAGTCAACGCCCCGGCACCCCCACAAGCCGTCGCCTTCCTGACCTACGTGGACGGCCTGCCCGGCGCCACGAAGCAGCTCGCCCAACTGCCGGCGGCCGACTACAGCACACAAACCTTCGTCGACACACGTTGATCGCGCGCCGATCGAGTCTCGGGCGTGCCTGAACCGCGCATCGATCGAGGCTCGATGGCGTCACTCGGCTCGCACCTGCTCCCGAGCCTTGGCATCCGCCAAGGCTCTTTTTTGCCTTGCCTCAGACCCATCAACCGGATCACCACCTCATGGAAAAGACGACGCCCCAGCATCAGAACCTTGTTGCCGCCGACGATACCGGCGATACCGGCGCGCCCGCCAGCGTGCCGGACATCCGCAGACGCAGCCTGCTTAAAGCAGGCTTCAGCGCGTCGCTGCTGCCTATCGGCGGCAGTGTGCTGCTCGCCGGCTGCGGCGGCGGCGACGACGGCAGCACGGGCACCGGCGCTCAGTTGCCGGCTCAGCCCACGCCCCAGCCGGGTGCGTCGAAGGCCGTCTCCAGCTTCGCACTGGCCGTGCTGCCCGACACCCAGTTCTATGCCCGGTATGCCACCGTCGCCGAGAACCGGCAGTTCATCCGCAAATACGGCAGCGAGCCGTTCCGCGCGCAGACCCAATGGGTGGCGAGCAACGCCGCGACGCTGAACATCCCGTTCCTCATCCACCTTGGCGACGTGGTCGACCAGCAGAGCAAGGAAGCGCAGTGGATGGTGGCCGACAGCGCGATGCAGGTGCTGGAAAACGCCAAGGTGCCCTACTCGATTCTCGCCGGCAACCACGACGTGATGCTCGATCGCGACTACGTCGACGCCAGCAGCCAGGCAAGCGCGACCGACAAGCAGCGCGACCTGGCGAAGGAACCGTACCTGCAGTGGTTCGGCACGGCACGCGCGAAGCGCCAGGCCACCTTCGGCGGGCGCGATCCCAGCGGCTTCCACGAATACCACGTGTTCACCGCCGAAGGGCAGAAGTTCCTGGTGCTGTCGCTGTCCTGGCGCATTTCCGACGACGGTCTCGCGTGGGCCAACAAGGTCATCCGGGACAACCCCACGCTGCCCGTGATCCTGGTCAACCACCAGCTCCTCAACATCGACAAGGACGGCGTCAGCCCGCTAGAGGTGCCCTACGGCAAGATGCTGTGGGACAAGCTGATCCAGAACAACGACCAGATCTTCATGACGCTGAACGGCCACTACCACGGCGCCGCGCGGCTCACCAAGACCAACGCATACGGCAACCCTGTCGAGCAGATGGTGGTGGACTATCAGATGGCCTACCAGGGCGGCAACGGCCTGATGCGCCTGTACGAGTTCGACCTGAGCAACAACCAGATCAAGGTGCTGTCCTTCTCCCCGTGGGTGCCGCAGAAACCTGTGGACACGCTGAATACCTTCGACCAGGCGGTATTGGCGGCACCGAACGAACAGTTCGTCATCCAGATTGATTTCGCGAAGCGCTTCGCGCGGTTCAACAAGGGCTTCCAGGCCGGCACGCCCTCGCATACCTCGCTGGTGGACAAGGCCAGCGCCATGATCCTGGCCAACTACAAGGACCCGGAGGCTACAGCGCAGAAGCCGGCGGCCGACCCGGAAGACTATCCGCACGTGGCCGGCACGCTGGCGCACTGGCGCTTCTTCGGCGGCACTGCGGGCCAGGCCGTGAAGGTGGGCGACACCGTGGCCGACCAGACCGGCCGGAACCCCATCCGCCGTGCCGCGCTCAACGTGGACGGCGTGTCCGGCGCCCAACTCGACGACCTCGTCTGGTCCGACGACCGCCACCGACTGTCGGCCGCGCCCGGTTCGGTGCAGTTCCGCAACACGGACAAGAACGTACCGCGCCTGAGCTATTTCCTGACTGACGCCGCCGCGCCGATCAACGCCGAAACCCTGGCCAACGGCTATACCGTCGAAGCCTTCGTCAAGATCGACAAGGACTGGAGCGCCGGCAAGCACGCATGGATGAACATCATGTCGCGTGACGGCAAGCGCGGCGACCTGCCCGGCTTCATCGGCGGCGACCCGGAATCGCCGCCGATGCTGTTTGCCGTCTCCAGCCTGCGCGAGATCCAGTGGGAAGTGGTGCCCGTGCAGAGCGGCAACCGCGATGCCAAGACCAACTGGTCCGGGGAGATCATCGCGGACAAATGGGTGCATGTCGCCCTCGTCAGCGACAACAGCGCGAAGGAAACCATCCTCTATATCGAAGGCGCCCCGGTGCTGCGCAACGCGAGCAACGCCCCCGGCGTGGATACGCTGGGCGCCACCATGCGCTGGGTCATCGGCGGGGGTTCATGGGACGGCAGCCGCGCGGACGGCTTCTTCGGCAACCTCGGCGAGGTCCGCGTGGTCGGCAAGCCGCTGAAGCCGGCGGAGTGGCTCACGGCGCGCCGGAGTTGAGGTACCGGCCGGATGGCCGCCGGGGGGCGGTCGTCCGGCGTGGTGCGACGCGATGGGGGAACAACATTTCCGTTTAAGCCCGCGACGACAACGCGCGGCCATGCTGTTCGAGCAGTAACCCTTTACGACTTGGCGGGCCGGCCGGTTTTCACCGTCTCGACCGCTTCGACAGCAGCGAGCAAGCGCTTGGTCGCCGCCGCTTCGAGCATGATCAGACCCGCGCGCAGGATCTCGCTCTTCTTCACCGCAACGCCGGCTTCAAGGCACTTCTGCTTCAAGACGGCGATCTTCTCGTAGTCCTGTTTCGGCATCGTGAAGCTGTCTCGCACGACCTTCGGCTTTTTCGGCCGCTTCGCCTTGGTCTCCGCCGTCGATTCTGCCGGCGCTTTCGGCGCTTTCTTTACTGCTTTGGTCTTGGCGGGCTTGACCTCAACGGTCGGCGCAACGGCTGCCGATTCTGGCGCATCGCTTTGAGCTGCCGGCGCTTTCGGCGCCTTCTTTACTGCCTTGGTCTTGGCGGGCTTGGCGGGCTTGACCTCAGCGGCTGCGGATTCTGGCGCGTCGTTTTGAGCTGCCGGCTCTTGAACTGCTTCGGCGGCGCTGCCGGTGCTTTTCGGAAAGGGAAAGGCTTCTGTTGTCGGCGGGGTTGCGGTTTGTGTATTCATGCGTCTCTCCGGATAGGTAACGGTATAAACAGTATATACGGTTTTATCCGGGCGGCAGCCGCAACCGCTCGACAACTTGTACGTCTGCCCTTCTGGCCAGTCGCGACGCGCTTCAAATCGATTCAACGCATCAGCGGAACACATGCCGCCGGCGGCCTGAAGCAAAAAGCGACCGCCGGCGCGTTCATCGTCATCACTCCGACGAGCGGTCACCCGAATCGCCTTCCCGGGTGGTCTCGAGGCCCGGAAGGACCTTTGTGCCTTCACGCCGAACGGCGACCAACTTGTCCGGATCGAGGCCGAGCGCCTTCAGAATGGTCGGCGCCACTTGCATGTTGGTCACCGGCGTATCGACGGTCTTTTGTTTCAGCTTCGGATTGGAGACCACCAGCAGCGTATTTGTATCGTCAGCGGCAAAGCCGCCGTGCTCGGCCTGCTTTTTGGCGCTCGCGCTGTAAATCGTGCCCGGTATCGGCTGGATGATCAGATCAGGGACACGGCCCTTCGCGGGATCGCCCCAGATCGCCTTCAAGGCCGCGTCGTGATAGAGGGTCTGGATGTGGGTGGAATTGCCGCTGGCCTGGTCAGTTTCGAGGATCGAGACTGCCTTGGCCGTATCGCCGTGGCTCTGCAGCCATATGAGCGATACGTCATCGGCCGTCTCCTGCGCGACCGCTGCGCCGCTGTTGTTGAGCAGGTCGCCGGGATCGACCACGTCGGCGGTCGCATAGGCGTTCGACGAGCCTTTGAGCATGTGCAGCGTCTTCACGTCGATCGGCGACTGGCCGTGCTTCGCTCCAACGATAATCAGCGTCGAACGCAGCAGGTGGCTCGCCTCGAGCGCGTCGACCATCCGGCCCAGAGACGCATCGACGAAGTCCAGCGATTGCTGCAGCGGCAGTGTCGGGGTTGCCGCTGCGTCGACATAGCCGCCACGCGTCGTCGACGCGCCTTCCATGGCCTTCGTGACCTTCTGGCCGACGCTGACCGCCTGGAAGTTCATGCCGAAGATCGCGGGCACACCGACATGCTTCGTCCCGGTCTGGTCCAGCCCATTGATCCAGTTCAGCACGACCTGGACCTTGAAGCCGTCGTAGGCGCGCGTATAGGTCGGGTCGGTCGTCCAGTCGGCATCCGCGGGTGCGCTCGGAAAACCATTGGCTATCAACGAATTCGAGTTGATCTCGGGTGCGTAGAGTTCATCCAGCCCCTGCCCCGACGGCCCGTTGAGGATCTCGTAGGCCGGGTGCTTGTCCGACCATGCGGTGCGTCGGCCCGACTCATGAATGACCTCGAAGATCGTGTTCGTGTGGTTCTTGAGGTACAGATGAGGCCAGACCTTCTCGCAGCCGCTGGCGGTCTTGCGCAGCGCGAGGTTCGCCGGATTGATATGCGGATTGCGCTTGTCGAACGTTACGCCGGCAGGCGCCGATCCGCCGTCCAGCTGCGCGAGAGTCCAGTCGAGTGCCTCGAAGTTGCTCACTTCCGTGCCAGGCTTGCCGGTGCAATTGCTGCCCGGGGGGAACAGCGTAGCGTCGTAGGTATCGTCATAGAAGACGCCATGGCTCAGAGGGCTGCCGCCGGTTGCAAAGGCCAGAAGCCCCGGAAACGAGTCCGAGGGCCTGGAGGTCGAAGCATGCGTGTACTCCACGCCATGTTTGACCAGCTTTGCGAAGGTGGATCCCGGTTTTTTGTTGATGTAATTGACCAGATCGACCTGATGCATCCCGTCCACACTGATCAGTAACACGCGCGTGTATTGCTGGCCGTGATCGCCATCGCGGCCACTATCCTCCGCTGTCGCCACCATGCTCGCGAATGCCAGCACGCTAGCGCTGAATATGGCACTGGCCCTTGCCCACTTCCTGATCTCGTCCATTTTTCACCTCGTCATTTGAATTGGGAACACTCGCTCCCTGAATGAGATAAGTATCGGGACGAGAAAATACTGTGAACGATTTCTTTCGTTTATCTTCTCGTGAGGCTGGAAGGTGCGTGTGGATTGGGTTCGTTAGAGTGTAATAATTTGTATCGGAGAGTGATCTTTTAAGAGCCGGATAAAAACAGCAGCCCTCCATACAAGAGACAATTGATTTATATCAAATTATATTTGTATTCCTAATTATGAATTGCTTTGGTTATTCCGAGAATCGTCTGCTTATAAAAGCAGTCCGCCGCGCCGGATGGGAAAAGCGTCGACGGGACGAACCGGGCGTCGCCTGACGATGAATCACACGGCGTTCAACCGGGTGATCGGAATGGATTGACCACCCACCGCCTAGTCCGAGTTGAACCCGACCCGCGTCATCTCCCCCCAGGACTTGTCCTTGCGCAGGAACTGCCACCAGCCGAGCATGCGCCAGAAGCTGTTCAGCTGACGATAGCCAAAATTCTCGATCATGGCCGCCAGCGCCAGCCGCAGCAAGTCGCCCAAGCGCGGGAACGGTTGCGTCGCAAGCTCGGCCAACACGAGCGACGACACGCTGAGAAACATGCCAAACAGAAACACCAGCGAAAGGAACGCATCGAAGTACGAGATATTGATCCAGCCGAGCGCCCAGAAGGCCGGCAACAGCATATAGCCCGACAGTTCGGCGAGCGGCCCGAGCACATCGACGATCAGGATCTGCCCCATGCCGAGCCAGCCGATACGGCCGTATCGGGACCGGAACAGCATGTCGCGCTGCTTGAAGAACACTTCCAGCGCACCACGCTGCCAGCGGCAGCGCTGCCCCTTCAGCACGCGCAGCGATTCCGGCGCTTCCGTCCAGCAGATCGGATCGGTCAGGAACGCGATGTTGTACGGTCGGCGCTGATCCCGCATATGGCGATGTATCTTGATCACCAGATCGAGATCCTCGCCGATCGTATCCGTTCCAAAGCCACCGACCTGCACGGCCACGTCACGCCGGAACAGGCCGAACGCCCCCGAAATCAGCATCAGCGTGTCCACGCCACTCCACGCGACGCGCGCCATCAGGAACGCGCGCAGATATTCGATGGACTGCACGAGCGGCAGGAAGCGCCGCGGCGCGCGTATCTCGACGACCCGTCCGCTCTGAATGCGGCACCCGTTCACCACACGCACCACGCCGCCGACCGCGACCGTGCGTTGCGGCTGCTCGACGAAGGGCCGGACGATGCGCAACAGCGCGTCGGACTCCAGCAGCGAGTCCGAGTCGATCGCGCAGAACAGCGGCGCGCGCGCCAGGTTGATCCCGGCGTTCATCGCGTCCGCCTTGCCGCCGTTTTCCTTGTCGATGACGAGCAGGTTCGGATGGACGCGCGACACATAGATGCCGCGAATCGGCTTGTGCGTGACGACCGCATCGAACGTGCGCCGGGTCGGCGTCAGCTCGAACGCGTCGATCAGGACGCCGAGCGTATTGTCTGTCGAGCCGTCGTTGATGACGATCACTTCGGTCAGCGGATACTCGAGCGCGAACAGCGCCTTCACGCAGTCGACGATCCCCAGCTCCTCGTTGTAGGCCGGCGCCAGCAACGCGATCGGCGGGGCGCTCGCGCCATAGCGGCGCCAGAGCTGGATACCCCCGCTGTTGGTGCCCGGACGGATCATGCCGCCGACCGCCGCGACGATCTGGAACAGGTACAGCGCGTTCTGCAATACGTTGACGGTCAATATGACGATCACGATGGCATGCACGATCACGGACACGATGTCATTCGCGCTCACGTTGCAATCTCCTTGCGCTCTAGCAACGTCAACGCAGCGACGTCGCGCGCCGCAGACGGCCCGCCCTGCGCCGTGCGCTCCAGTATCCGGTAGCCGCGCTCGCCTTCCATCGCGAGGGCCTCCGCCGCCCGGAACCGGACCCACCAGCTGGCGTCGCTCAACAGTGTCTCGATCTCGCCGTCGAGTGCTTCGATATTGATCTTTCCCACCGCTTCGACGGCCGCCACCCGGACATACCACACGTCATCCTGCAGCAGCGCCGCGAGCGACGACGCGCCGAGCGGATGATGCAACTGGCCCAGCGCGCGCGCCGCCGCCACCCGCACGTCGGGCTGCCGCGATCGCGTGGCGTCCGTGAAAACGGGAATCAGCGCGTAGTCGCCGGACGCAGCCAGCGCACGAATGGCCACGCTGCGAAGCCGCGGCAGCACCTGATCGTCCGCGGCGAGCGCAATCAGATCCGACATCTGATGGCTCGCCAGACGCTCGAACAGCTCCTGGGTCAGCATCGAGTCGGACAATCCGCCGAGCTTGTCGATGACCTGCTTCAACGGCACGTGAAGCCCCCGTCGTGCGAGCGCCCAGGCGGCCGCAAGACATACCGTGGCCTTGCGGTCGTCGAGTGCGCCAGTCAACGCGCGGGCCGATGCGTCATCTTCAAACAACGCGAGCGACTCCGCCGCGCGCCGTCGTATCCCCGATCTCCGCCGCCGCAAGTCGCGCACCATGCGCGCCTCCAGCCCCAACCGGCTCGCCAGTTGTATCAGCCGCGCATGCTCGTCGCCGAGCAACTGGCCAGCCAGCCTGAGGACGAGCGACGTCACCAGCGCCGGGTTACGGTGCGCGACGCGTTCGATCCCGGCGACGCTCGCTTCAGGATCGTCGAGCCAGAGGATCAGCTCGTGCGACAGCGCCGCGGCCAGTTTCGTATCGCGCGACGCCAGCCATCCGCGCACTGCATGGGCGAGCAGCAGCATCCCGAGCATCAGCACCGAGATGGCACTGAGCGCGAGTGAGGTGGTCTGGATCCATTCGAGCATCGGCGCGTCCGCTCAGAATTTCACGGTCATGCCGAGCCCGACCACGTTGCGGTCGTAAAGGTTTGGCCGCAACTCGCGCGCCGCCGACACGTTGATCGCGAGCGAATCGCTGACGTCGAATACGGCCCCCGCATAGAACGCACGGGTCCTGACGGTCACGCCCTGGTCCGACTCCGGTGCATCGGCGAACCCTGCCAGCAGACGCAGCCAGCGCCACGCCTGCCAGTCCGCGCGCAGCGTGTACCCGGTCAGATACCGGTTTCGTTCGTCCAGCGTGTTGACCCATTTCGCCGTGACCCACAGCGTGTCGTCGCCGAGATACTGGATCGCGCCAACGCTGCCGGACCAGATCCGCGCAGTGTCGTAGCGGGCGTAACGCATATCGAGCGTCGCGAAAGTCGACCGCTTGCCGGCCACGGGATCGAGTCGCCATTGCACGCCGGTTCCGGCCGCCACTTTGGGCAGAATCGATGCGTCGGGCGTGCCGCCGCCATAAACGTAGACGCTCAACCGGTCGGAATACCGATGATCGAGCCTCAGCTCGGAATAGACGTTGGTCGTATCGAATCGGTGGCTCACATCCGAACCGGCGGCGATCACGTTGCGGTCGTCGATCGAATACGCGAGACGCACGGAGCCTTCCTTCCAGGCCGGCGAGCCGTTCGACAAGTGGCTGTAGGCGCCGCCGACATCCAGACGGAATCGCTGGTGATCCGGCAGCATCGCGCGTTGCGACGCGACAGAATCGGGCGCCAACGTGGCTGCCTCGCGATAGGCCGCGCGTGCGTCGTCGTCGCGCCATTGCGCGCGCAAGCTGTCGCCGAGGCCGATCAATGCGGACGCGTCGCCCGTTTGCTCGTGCGCGAGTGCGCGATACTCCGACTCGCTGTCCCGGGCGTCGCCCTTGGCGAGCAGCAGGTTCGCGTGCAACTCGCGTGCTTCGGCATCATGCGGGGCATCGCGCAACACGATATCGACCTGCGCAAGCGCCGTATCGATGTCGCCGCGACGCCTGGCGATCCGGGCGAGCGCGAGACGCGCATCCTTGTAACCGGGCGCCAGCGACAGGACGCGCTGAAACAGCGCGGCTGCGTCGTTGTCGCGCCCTTTCGCCATCAGCACGAGGCCTTCCTGCAGCAGCACGTCGACATTGTCCGGCGCGGCGGCCGCCGCGCGCGACAGCAGATCGAGCGCTTCGTCCATGCGCCCGGCCAGTCGCGCCTGCACGCCGGCCTGATACAGACCGGCAATGTCCGTCGCGGAAAGGGCCGGCCCGCTCTGGGCGACAGCCGCCGGCAGGCAGCCGCAGGCCAGCAGGGCCGTGAGCGCGCAACGGCCTGCGAATGGAACCCTCACCATCAGGTGCGCTCCGGCGGGGCAACGATGCGTGCAATGCGGGACTGCAGCTCGCTGAGCGAGAACGGTTTTCTCAGGTAGTCTTCCACGCCCCACCGGAATGCATTGACGACATCGGTTTCCAGCTTGCGCCCGGTAATCATGATGACGGGCGTATGCGCGAGCGCCCCGTCCTGATTCATCTTGCGCAGCAGCGCAAAACCGTCGAGGCGCGGCATCATCACATCCAGCAACGCCATCGACGGCCGCTGCTCGCGTATGAGTTCGTACGCGGCCTCGCCATCGGACGCCGACAGCACCCTGTAACCCCAGGTCGAGAGTTTGTGCTCGAGCAGCTCACGCAGGAGCGCGTCGTCTTCAGCAATCAGAATCGTTGGCAAATCCGACATTTCCGTTTCCCGGACCTTGGCTGTTGGAGGGCTGCCCGCTGGCGGCGGGACGCGATGGAGTGACGTTGCGCATTGCCGGTCGATGACGCTTGCTCAACGATCCAGCAGCCCGTGGAACGCGATGCCGGCATAGTTCGGCCATGCGCGAAACACGGGTTGCAGGCTGGCGGAGACGGTCAACAGACGATCGGGATCGCCGAGGAAACTCACCTTGTCTGCATCGATTCGTTCGCGGCTCTTCTCGACATAGCCGACGCCCCGCGCCAGCGTGGCGGCGCGATCGAGGCGCACGGCAACCATCTTGCCGTCCTCGGGCACCAGCCACAGGGTGCCCGCGCCGCCGCGCGGCACGGGCGCATAGGTCTGCGTCCACTCGTCCTGCATCGGACCGTTTTCCAGCGCGACGCTGACCGGAAAATTGCGCGTTGCGCCCCACGCCAGCAAAGGCGCCGCCACGCGCTGCACGTGCGCGGCATCGGTGCGATACGCCATGACGGTCAGCGACTGCGCGGCGCGACCGATCCGGTCAAGCACCTCGTTGCCGCCCGGCGCGTCGAGCAGCCAGAACGGCAGGACCGTATCGAGCGGCAGTGCCGCTGCGTCGCCGAGCGCGGCGACGGTCGTGCCCCACGCATGCATCACCGCCTGCGGCTCCGTACGATACGCGGGCAATTGATACGGTTCGATGTCGTATTGAACGCCACCCAGCCGCGTCGGCTCCGTCGACGCGCGCTGATATTGTTCGATCGCCCGCAAGCGCGCGACCGCTTGTTCCCGCCCCTTCTCCGTGACCATTTCCGGATCGCCTTCGACGGCCCAGATCTGGATGCCGGCGTCGTGTGCGCGTGCCACGAAATCCCGCAACGCGTCGGCGCCGGTCACCTGATCGTCGGCGATCGGCAACGCGACGTAGAGGCGCGACACCTTGTATCGCACCGCGTCCGCTAGCAAGTCGCGGCCGCCGTCTTCCCATCGGCTGCGTTGCCACACCCACGCGGCACGTCCGCCTTCCGCCGCCGCTGTGCGCGGCGCGACGTGCACATCGCTCAGGTCGAGGCGCCCGCCTTCGGACGGGCACACCAGCACGAGGTCTTGATCGACGTTCTCTGTCCCGGCCGGCAAGGTCGCCAAGTCGATCCTGCCGTGCACCTCGTCAGTGCCTACCGCTTGCTGCAGCGGGTACAGCGCGCCGGGATCGCGCCCGGCCGCCACCATTCCCCACTGAAAACCGGCGCTCCCCTTGCCGGCCAGCACGACGTCGCCAGCAGCGACACGCGGCCATCGCGCGTCGCGTCGCGCCAGAACGACGCCGGCCGGCTGCCGGCCAGGCCGGCAGGCGATCGCGATCGCGTCACCTTCGCGATTGCGGCTCGCGCTTGCCCGCTCTTCCTGTCCGAACGGCCGGATCGTGAAGTCGCGCAAAAGCCGCGTGTTGAACATCAGCATGTCGGGTTTGACCGGATCACCGGGCGAGGTCGGTCCGATCGCCGTCGGCACGAATCGTTTGTCGTCGACGATGCCCGACACCGCGATGCGGGCATCGGCCGTCGTTCCCACCGGCGACAGCCACGCGGACCACTGCAGTTGCGCGTCCTTCGGCAGTTCCAGCTCGAAACAGTGGGAGGAGGACGCGATCGCCCGCCCTTTTTCGTCAAAACACTGCAGCCGGCTTGTCTGGGCGTGCGCGGACGCGGATACCGTAACAGCCACCATCGCAGCAACCCGCAGCATGATTGAAAACTTCATTCGTCCTACGATTCGAAATTCGCCGATTCGATGACTGATACGAGGGGGATTCATCTTTCATTGCCGAAAGCCGGACAGCCGCTCCCGGAGCGCGCCCGTTCCTTGGTACCCCCGATGACCATGTGGATTGCAGCGCAACCGACTTTCGCAAATCATCCGACAAATGGAGCAGCCACAAAAACCGTTCACTCAGGACGACATACCGTCGCCGGAGCGGCGTATTTTCGCTCAATGGCGAGGGGCTTGAACAGTCTCGATTTGCGAGAGTTAACAGTTGTGTAAAGATGCGCCGGCAGACTCAACGGCGAAAGATCCACAGCCCGTATCCGGGCCCGTCGCCTTCGCGCTTCTTTCCCTTCGAGGTCCGTTTCAGGTCGATGGTGGCCGGGTCCGGCCATCCGAACGTCTCGAACATGCGTTCCGAAATCGCAATGAACGAGCGATCCTTTCGGTATCCTGACATCGCGAAAAACGCCAGCAGCAACGCGGCGAACAGCACCGAGATGCCGGTGAAGACCAGCTGGTAGGACAGCGACTGCTCCGGCATCTTCACGAAAAACGCATAGGCCATTGCGGCAGCCCAGAGGGTCAGGATTGTCAGGCAGATGCGTGTCGACTTCCCGATATACGCGCGCTTTCCGATCGTACAGTGCGGATAGACCGCGATCAGCCCGTCGTCGACCCGGCGTACGGCAAAGCACGTCGCACCGGTCGCGGACTGCTCCGCCACCACCTCGACCTCGTCGTTCTCGCGGAACGGGCAGCGCCACAACCATCCGTCGACATGGACGTCGCCGATATCGAACGATACCTTGTCGACTTCCTCGTTACTGTTCCCGGCAGAAATGGCAACGGCGGTTGCCAGCCCCGTCATGCCGGCGAGCCCGATCGCCACGGCGCCAACACCGGTCGCAACCTTGTCGGCCTCGGTACGCATGAAGTCACGCGTGGTCTTCGTGCGCCGCAGGTTCTGCACACGACCACGCAACAGCACGGCTTGCGTCGTTTGATTCTGCATATTCGGTTACCCATTATCCGTGGTCGCTCGAGCACCCCTTCGCCCCTTTCATCACGCGGTGATAACACCGGCACCCGAGCCCACTCGTTGCTTCACATCGATTCCTTGCCCGCTCGCCGACCGGCGAATCGCTCAACGCACGCCGGCCAGCGCCTTGCCGAAATCCTCGACCTGCTTCCTGACTTCCCGATCGGCATAGAGCGGAACACTGTGCTCGATAAAGAAGTCCTTCTCCCGCCCCGTTCCGAACGCGCAACGGGTACACCAGGCCTCCAGCACGTTCGGCGTGAAATACCAGATCAATCCTTGCACGACGAACAACACAACCGTTGCCTCCCAGCCAAGCAGCATGCCCACCGCGCGGAAGGCTGCAAAGGCAGCCGCGCGCTCGGTCAGCCCTTCCACGATCCCGACGATCACCTGCGTGCCATAGCGGCTCGCCACTTTCTTCAACAACGGGCCCGACTTGCCGATGGAGCTGATGAGCACGGCCGAGCCCGTCGCCGTCCCGGCCGCCACCTTGATCGATGTCAGGAAAAACACCGTGCCCTGCCGCTTCGCAAAGCTGTCGCCAGCCGTCTTGGCGTCCATCCAGGCGCCGATGAAGGCACCCGCGGCGCCCAGCCCGCCACCGACCAGCTTCCATGCCTGCGACCGGACAGACGTCTTCAGCGTCGCATAGAAAGGCGCCATGCTGACATCGATGAGTGCAGAGCACAGCGTCGCGCCCGAGCTGACCAGGTTGAGGTTGGTGTTTTCGTCGTGCGGCGTCACCATCAGCTTGTAGAAACTCACCGCTTCGAGGAGGCCCGATACGACGGTCACACGCGCCGAGCGCAACTGCGCATTGCCCTCCTCGGTCAGCTTGAGCTGATTCCAGGCTTCGTAGAGTGCGCGCGTCGGGGACGTCTTGCCCATCCCGCCGAGCGCTTCCTCAGCCTGGATAAACCCGTGCGCGACCCGCATCCTGTTCAGCACTTCCTTGCGGCTCAGCCCTTCCAGTTCGGCCTGCTTCCTGACGAGATTGAGCGTGTCGAGATCGCTGATGCCGGCGCGCTGCAGGAACAGCGTCTGGACGATCTTCTCGCCGACGAAATCCGCACCCTGGTTCACGCGAAATTTCTTGAAAATCGAGTCGCCGGCCGTCATCGCAATCTGATCGACCTCGAGACGCTTGAGCAGCGCGCCGATCGGCGTGATTTTCTTTGCATCCTTTTCGACGGCAAGATCGGCCAGCTTCTTGTAATAGCCGACGATCGTCTTGATCTTCGACGCGACCGCCGCAACCTTCTCCACGTTGCCCTGCAGGGGCGTCTCCTGGTCCTTTTTCGCGTCCTGCAGAATCTGCGTCAGCTGCACGCGCCCGTCCTTCTGATTCATCGCGACCGCGCGCCAGATGAGGCTTTCCATCTTCGTCGCGTCGAGCAGCGACACGAGCGCATCGACGAGGTGGCGGCCCTTGGGCGACGAATTCAGGCCGAAGATCGCCGTGCCGACGGCCACCTCATAGGCCATGCCGTCGAAAAAGTCCGATTCGTGACAGTCATCGAGCGTCGCAAACCACAGCTTCGCCTTCAGCCAGTTCCCGACGTCATCCGTGCGCGCCTCCTGCAGCGCCTGGACCTTGCCCTGTATCTCCGCATACTTGGTGCGGAACGCGTCGATTTCGTTGCGCTTGAGCTTGTCTTCGTATCGCGGCCACGCGTTGTCATGCGCATCCTTCAGGCGCTTGCTCTTCGTCCGGTTGATGTCCGCGATCGTCGCATCGGTTTTCTGGCGCCACGCCTGCCGCTCCGCATCCGACCGGAACGACTGCACCTGCGCCACATAAGGGCCGCCCAGTCCGTTCTTCGCGAGATAGTCGTAGTCGTCCGCGGTCTGCAGATAGCGGGTGCGTTCGGCACCGGCCGGCATCGAAGCCGCACGCTGCCGCAGCGATTTCGCGCTGTCCGTCAGGCCGCCCGTGGTCGCCTTGCCCGTTTCGGACTGGAAACGCGTCTCGCTGTCGACCGCGCCATGCTCGAGCGTCTCCTTGGCCGTGTCGATGTCGCGCAGCGCCGTGATCTGCAGCGCGCGCTCGATGACATACTTGTCGAGCCACGATACGGCATCGTTACGGAAGCCGTTGAGTTCGTGCGTGATGCCGACCGCATCCCACAGGGCCAGCATCATCGGCTGGCACGGCTTGCCTGCGGACACCGAACTCGCCTGCGCAGTCGCGACGAGTTGCGCGGATGCCGCCTTGTTCCAGATCCCCTGACGCACGGCCCATGCATAGCGGGTCGTACACAGGTTCAGCACGTTGTCGCGACAGGCGCCCGTTGCGCCGCGGCTGACCTCCGGACGAAAGTCGTACGGCAGCGCGCTGACTTCGAGCGGCGTTTCCCCGACGGTCCCCGCATACTCGATCACGTGCTGAAGGTTCGCCGCGGTCAACGGCGCGAGATGCGGGCCGGATTTCGGGGAACTGACCCATGCCGCCGGCTCGATGGCCTGCATGCGCTTTTCGCGCAAACCCGCCGCCTCCGGGCTATTGGCGCCGTACCGCTTCACCGTCGCGTCGCTCCACGGCCGCTCGCTGAACGCGACCCACACCGTGCCGCAGTCCTGTGGTTTCTCGATCACCACGTACTGCACGCGCAGCGCGTTGTGCCCGGTGCGCGCGCAGGCTTTCGGCGCTTCCGCGCTTCTCGCGGCGGCCGGGTCGAGCCGCTTCGTGAGGCTGCCGTCCTGCGCGCACGCGTAGACCTCCCAATAGAATTTGCCGCGCGGCCCGCGCTCGTACAGGAAGTAGACGAAACCTTCGCGCAACTGGCGCAGCGCGTACTTGCTCTCGGTCAGCTTCACGTCCTTGATGCCGGTTCCGCTGAACGGCCCCATATCAGGCGCCGTGAACGCCTTCGGCACGACGGCATAGCGCGGCATATACACCGCCAGGCCCTGAAGCTTGCAGACATCACAACGATCGTCGGTTCCCGCCATGTTCTTTCCTTGCTTATTGACTTGCGCGCCCGTCCGGCCGCGCGCCGCGAATTTCCGCCCAATCGGCGTCGCCCAGGTCCGCCACCGCCAGGCTGTAATACATGTCGGCCGGCCGGTCGCGCAGCACGCGCTGGATGCGCGGATGCCGGTCGAATTCGGCGCCGGCATTCAGCGCATGCCGCGCGAACAGCTCGAGATCCTGCGGATCGCTCAGTCCGTATCCGTGCGCTCGCTGCAACACAGCCGGCAATCGCTCGAATGTGTCGCGCTGGACGACGCATCCGTCGGCGCTGGCCCGCGCCCACGCGCGATTGATCGGGCGCACGTCGAACAGCGCCGACCATTGCGCGTCGCGGAGATCGAGCGAGCGCCCGCCCGCCGGCTCCGCATCACGCGCTGCTGACACGTCGCAATCGACCCACTCGCCCCAGCGGCCGAGGGTGCGCCACTGTGCGATCGGCCCGAGCAGGCGCCGGCGCTGCGCATCGTCGCAGACGCGCCATACGCCCTCGAACGCGGCCGGATCGGCGAGCCCGAGCAACCGCTGCCCGTCACCGTCCGGACGCTGCTGCACGAATGCGTGCGCCAGATGGCGAGCGATCGCATCCGTGCGCGCATCGCTGAAGAGAAACGCGCCGACGCGGTGTCCGCGTCCCTCGCCGAGCGCGTCCGGCGACCAGTCGTCCAGCGCCCGCTCGATTGCCCGCCGGCAGATCTCCGCGGGCACCGGATGGGCCAGATCCAGTTCGATCACGGACGGCCAGTAGTCGGGCGACAGTCGCTCGGGACATAGCGGCACCTCGACCACCGATTCGCCGATCGCCTTCAGCGCATCGATTTCGTCCGGCTCGAACGCATGCAGTACCGCGGGCCCCGTCAGCAACAGGCAATGCGACAGCCCGAGCGCGTCGCATTGCAGTTGCAACTGCTCGACCGTCGGCGCGGTGGGTGCTTGCCCCGGCGTCGTCCCTGCTGCGTGCGGCAGGTCGCATTCGTTAGCGGCCTGCATCACAGGTCCGCGCACGCCGCGCTCGACGCGATCATGTCGCCCATCGTCTGCGGACAGTCCGTCGCCTGGCTACGCGCCAGTGTCGTGCTGCCCGACGCGCTCTGCGGGCCCGTCAAATCGTGGCTGGCGGCCTTGAACGCGACTTTCCCGGGCCCGCCCACGACGATATCGCTGCCCTCCATCTTGATGAACGCATCCGCTGCGGTCAGCAACAGGCGCTGTTTCGCCTGCAGCGTCGCGCCAGCATCGACGCTCGCGAGCGTAACCGCCCGCTGCGCGGCGGCCGCCAGCGTTCCGCCGCTCTGCGCCTGCACGCTCGCCGAGCCCGACGCCGCGTGCAACGCAATGCCCTTGCCGTCGACTACCCGGCCATTGCCGGCGCTGCCTTGCGTATAGAGCGAGATACCGTGATTCGCGATCACGCTGGTCTTGCCCTGGGCCGTCACCTGCAGGTCCTGCCCCGCGCTGAACACCGTCTCCTTGCCCGACACCCACACATGGCTGCGGGCGGACACGGCGACGATGCCGTCGGCGCCATGCGCAACCAGGTGCGGGCGACTCCAGGCGACGGCACTGCCGCCACCTCCGCCACCGGTCGCCGTACCGCCACTGCGGGTTTCGGCAAGCGCTTCGCGGGTCTGCTTCAATCCCTGCGTGGCCGGCAACTGGTCCGGCGGCGGTTCCTGGCCCGCGGCGCCGACGCCCGCGCCCTGGCGCTGCGCGGCTTCGACGAGGCTCTGCGCACGCTGCAGCCCCTCTGCGAGGTCCAGGCCCGGTGCACGCGCATCCATCTGGCTCGTACCGGCCGCCGTCGTGATCAACAGGCCCGCACCGCCGCGCAATGCGCCGGCCGCGTCCGTCGCGAGTTCGACGCCGTAACCGCGATCCGCGAGGCGCCGATTGTCGTGTTGCTGCTTGATATGCCCGAGCGTCAGCCCGCTATTGCGATCAGTCGTATACAGATGCGCTCTCGACTGCCCCGCGGTGTCGTCGACCAGGAACTGCCGGTAGCCGCCGGTCCCGCTGCGGCTTTGCCCGAGGTCCTGCGTCTTGAAGCCGGTCAGCGCAGCCGGATGGTCGTTGCCGGCGAACCAGGCCGCGGCATTGCCCGTGCTGCCGCTCGGCCCGCCGACCAGCGCATTGTGCTGCGCGTTGGCGTTGCCTTTACCGTTGTAAAGCGCCGCCACCGCGACAGGGCGATCGGGCTGCCCTTCGAGCAGCTCCGTCCACACCTCCTGCCCGACGCGCGGAATCGTTACACCGCCCCAGTTCGCGCCGCCCACGGGCGTCAGCACGCGGGTCCAGGTGCCTGCGCCACGGTTTGCCGGCGCGTTCGGCACATGGGGGTGCGATTCGCGGCTCGCGGCCTTCTCGCCGCGCTGCGTGTGGTGCTGCACGCGTATCCGGTGATCGCGTTCGGTATGAACGGGGTCTCCGCTGCCGACCACGATGGCGCTTTGCGCCCCCTGGGCCATCGCGGCAGGCTGGGACCGGACGCCCTGGCCATTGGCCAGCGACGGCCGATAAGGCTGGGCCGCAGGCATCGCGAAAAAGCGGTTGCCATATACGGCGTCCTCGTCCGCAAACGCTTCCTGCCGGGACGTATCGTCACTCGGTGCCACGCTCGATGCGGCATCGGTGCCGCCTGCATCGGCGTCGCGCATCAGCGGAATGGCACCCAGGTGCTGCCCGATCGCCGTGCGGATGTCGGCCGACACGTTGGCGCGCGCCCGGTGCTGTACACGCAGGCAAACGAACTCGTCGGATGCGCCGAGCGTCGGATGATGGTCGACGAAGAACCGCAGCCCGGGCCGCAGGTCGCGCCGCGTGCCATCGCCCTCGCTTCTCGCGGCGTCGACACGCAGTGCATCGAGTTGCTGCTGGCTGCGCTGGTCGCCCAATGCCGCGGTCTGGTAGGCATAAGGACCTGCGACGTCACGGTCCTCGCCCGGCACCACCGCGCCACTCGCGCGCGCCGCCGCCGGGCGAGCCGACAGGCTCCGATAATCCCAGCTCGCACGCGCGACACGGCCGATGCGCCAGCGACGCGCAAGCATGAAATGGCGAATCCCGCCGGCCGGATCGCTTTCGCCGGTGTGATGAAACGGCACGCGTTCCGGCTCGCGGGGCAGGAAGCGTTCGTTGGAATCGGCCAGCACGAGCGTATGGCCGCCGAGGCTCTTTGCTCCCGGGTCGGCCGCGTGCTCGAACCAGTAGTAAAGCCCTTCCTCCGCCCACAGCCGTGACAGGAAGTCGAAATCTGATTCGCCGGCCTGCACCGTGAGACTGCGCCGCAGATATCGCGTCTGGTCGGCCAGTTCCCATCGCCATGCCGGGAACACCGCGCCACGCGTGTAATAGCCGAAAATCTGCTCACTGATGTCGATGACGGTCGCATCGTGGTAGTGGTAGCTGTCGATACGCTGCCGCAGGATCGCGAGCCACGGTTCGAGCACGAGGCGAACGCGCGCGAGGCCGCCGTTGTAGCCGATCAGTTCGGCTGCGGCGACGTGCGCGTGAAACGGGCGCCATTCACGGCCCCCGTCCGCGGTCAGCCATTCGACCAGCACGGGGCCGCCGACCAGCCGCGCGATCGGCAGCGCGGGGTTCTCGGTCAGGGCCGTCAGTTCGAAGCGGTAACCGCCACCATCGATCGATTCCCAGCCGTCGACGCTTTCCGCGACCAGCGCGTCCTGGCCAAGCGGCGTCGTCAGCCTCAGGAAGCGATCGTGTTGCGCCCAGCCGCCGAGCAGCGCCTGCAGGATGTCCTTGCTTGTTGCCATCGCTTTACGCCTTTACAGTTACTGGTCGCCAAGTCCCATCTTTCTGAAGATCTGCGACCACGGCGAGGTTTCGTCCATCGCGACATGCAGCGCCGAGGTACGCTGCCGAAGGACGCGCATGGTCTTCGACGCGCCCTTGACCGCATCCTGGTCACGACGATCGAACACCGCCACCGCGAACGCGCCGTAGGCGATGGCCAGCAGCCGGTTCGCATCCGTCGTGTCGTCGATCGCAGTCTTCAGTACGTCGAGCAGCCGCGCACGGTCCTTCTCCTGCGACGCCGCGACGCACAGGTACGCGATGATCGACAGCTTGTGCACGTCCGTCGTTTTCAGCGCCGCTTCGGCGTGCGTGGCGACGAAATCCGGATCAGGGACGCGCAGCAGCGCGCGAAACGCGAGAATCGACGACACGTCGTTGCCGGACGCCAGCAGCCGGTCGACGGTATCGAGCGCCGCGCGGCCGCCGCTGATCTTCGCGAGTTCCGTTTCGAGTTGCGGCGCCGACTTGATTGCGTCCGCAACGTCCTGTTTCCAGTCGGGAAAGATCATCCGGGTCGCGATGAATCGCGCGTCATCCGGTGCCGACGCGTCCCACTGGAAAACCACGGTTCCGCCGGAGATGAACGGCGAGTAAAAATCGTCGGGCGACGGAATGCGTGTGCGTATCTGTCGTGGTCGAATCCACGCATAGTCGCCACCGGCAGGGATCGACGCGTCCGACTTGGCCGCGGCCCGCCACACACCTTTCATCTGAACCACGGCCCCGGCGTCGGCAGGCTGTACGAACGTCTTGTCGCCGACTTGAACCGTCACGCCGGGAAACACGAGGCCACCGCTGCCTTCCTTCGGGCTCACCTCCGCCACGGCCCAACTCGGCGCTCTGGCCGTCGTGTAGTAATCGGACAGATTCAACGTCGCCGTATCGTGCACCGCACGCGCTTGCGCGATCAGCGCGAAGTCCGCCTTGAAGTCGAAGGGCGTTGCATCGACGGGCATCATCGTCCGCTCCAGGCAAAATTGAATGAACCATGAGTCATTTCCGACTCCGGAGACCACCCCAACAGATCATCAGCAACCATCTTGCTCACCTCAATCCCGTGTCAATCAGCATGACGCGGCGGCATGTACCCCGACATCATGTCTGGTTACTGCCATGCTATTTTCGAAACGCCACCGTCTCGGTGCCGAACATCTCATTGTGTTGATTGGCATCCGCGGAGACGAGTTCGTTGGCGATCGGCCACAACACCGGCTGGACGGTGACCGGCGAATCGCTGGCCTCCGCGATCGCCCGCTGCCCGGCGCCCTTATCGGTGTCGACTTCTATCGTCCATGCCCGCTGGCGGAGCGTGCAAAACGCCTTCGTGGACGTGTTGTAAACCACGACCCAACAGAGGAACTTCCCGTGAATTTGCGTTTTACGCCATCGCGTATAGACAATCTGCCCCACTACCGCGCCAGTGGCTGTTGTCGCCGGAATGGCGATCGACTGTTCGACCTCGGCCCCAGGTGTATCGTTCGACGTCGCCGGGGCACCGCCGTTGCAGCCGAGGAGCGGTTTGAGCGAGTCGCGACTGTTTGCGGCCTGATCAGCAGCAGGTTGGTCATACAGCGGCCCGCCGCCCGGGAAAGTGTCATTCGCCACGACCGGCAACATGCTGGTAATGCGGATCTGAGCACCCGCCGTCACCGTGGTGCCAGCTGGCACCAACGGATCCCATGCAATCGTCGGTGAACTCCATATACTCTCGACGCCAACTCCGGCCGTACGATCGTTCTGCATGATCCCGACCCTGAGAACGGCAATTTGCGGCGCCGCGCAATTCACGCCATCCGGTCTGATCCGGGCCTGGGCCGAGTGCTCGATCGCAACGTCGTTGGGCACCGTAACCATACGCCCGTCCAGTCCATAGGCACCGACAGGCGTCAGATCGATCTTCGCCTCGTCGAACCAGAACACCGTCAGCTTCTTCTTCGCCAGCGCCTTCCCGTCCTCGGTCGCCTCATGCGCCTCGATGACCGCATCGTTCAGCGCCTTGCTGCCCTCTTCACCGGAAATCTCGAACGCCACCCACGCGCCGTCGCCCGGCACCTCGAGCGACTTCGTCTTGTCGGTTTCGTCCGCGAAGCGCAGGCGCCCGTCCGGATTCGTCAGCACGACCTGAATGTTCCCCGAGCCGGGCTTGCGCGTGCGAATCCGGCACGGCACGCGAGGCCGACAGTCGGGGCAGCCGCACTTCACCTGCACGTAGTCGTCGTCGACGCCCGGCGTATTGTTGACCTGGATCTCGAGGAGATCGCTCTCGACCAGGATTTCCTTGCGTTTCTTGTTGTCGACGGGCGTCGATATCGAACGCCCCGCCGTCTTGAAATCGTCCGGCACGCTGTCAGCCCTCTACGTCGATCTTCAGAATTTCGGAAGCAAGGGTCTTCACGACATGCGTGTGCCCCAGTTCGTCCGTCACGCCGTGCTGAACGTCGCCGTTCGCCAACGTGATCCGGTAAGGCCGGAACGCAGCCGGCTTGCCGCTGTCGCGGTCCTTCAGCACGAAGCCCTCGTCGAATGCGGGTTGGCGGGAATCCGGCAACGGCGCGAGATTCGGCGATGCGCCTGCCGGACCGACGAACATGTGCGACCCCGACTTCACCTGGAACTGGCCCGGCGTTTCCACCGTGATGTCCGCGCCCTTGAGCGTGATTCGGTTCGGTCCTTGCTGCAGGACGATGGTGTCCTTCGCCAGCACGTCGATGCGATCTTCCGTCGACGAGATCTGCACCGACTGATCGGCCAGCACCGCCATCGTCGACGTATGCGACTCGACGGTAACGGGGCCGTGATTCGCGACGATCCTGAAACCGCCTGACGCGGCGTAGAGACTCACCGCGTCGCCGGACGCCCCCGCCACCGTGGCATCCGCCGCGAAATGCGCATCGCCTTGCGCCGTCAGGTGCACGTGCTCGGCCGCATAGGCAACCGCGCTGTTCGGCGTGGTGAAAACGAGATTCGCCGGCGATTCGAACACGACGGCCGGCGTCGCGAAGCGCTCGACCGGATCGCCGCCGCTGCGCTGCTTGCCCGCGGGCTTGGTCGCATCCTGGCCACTTACCGGCCCCGTATACTTGCCGTCCTGCGACGGATCGATCGCGTTGAGGAAATCCGCCTGCGCCTGGTTGCCGCCGAGCCCGCCGGCCGTTGCACCCGTTGCCGCCGTATCGAGACCTTGCGCAGTCTTCACGGCCTGTGCCAGTTGCCCGGCGCTCTCGACCAGGTCCATTTGCGTGGAGTTCGCATCGGACCGCGCGGTGCTGGACACCAGCACCCCTTCGCCAGCCCGTGCGACGGCCCAACCCTGCGTGCTCAACTCGAAGCCTTCGCCCCGATAGGCGCCGCGCATCGTCCCTTGCTGGTCGATCAGGTAGCCCTGCGCGAGTCGGCTCCCGGCAATCGAATTGCCCAGTTCGTGTCGCAACTGGCCCGCTGCATCGTCCATCACCCAGCGGCTGCCCGGCTGACCGTCCAGCGTCCGGGTCTGCAGACCGGTCAGCGTGCCCGGATGATTCGCGCCGCTGCCGTCGCCGGCAGCGAATGGCGGCTTCACACGTCCGCCGTAGACCTGCCCCAGCACGACGGGCAGGTCGATGTTGCCCGAATCGAACCCGACGACCACCTCGGCCCCGACACGCGGCGTATACGCATGTCCGAAGTTCGGTCCCGCCGCCTGCTCGGCGACGCGCGCGAGCACGCCCGAGCGGTGATTGCCGGGTGCATGCCCGTCCGGATTCGACCGGCTCGCGGTATCGGTCAGCCCGCCCGACAGCGGCGCAACACCGCGCATCCACGGAAACTGGATGCGCACCTGATGGTCGCGCGTACTGCTGACGGGGGTATTGGGCTCGCCCACCACGATCGCGGTCTGCACACCGTGCACGACGGGGCGAGCGACGTGCGGCGGAACGATCGGCACACCTTCCGGCACCGCGATGAAACGGTTCCGGTAGTGTCCGGCCGCCAGTTCCCCGCGCTGCAGCAGCTCGCCGATATCCGCGCCGAGATTGTTGACCGCCTCATGCTCGATGGACAGCGGCACGAACGTGTGCGGCTGGTTCAGGTAACCGGTCAGCGTGTGGACCTTGCCGATTTCCAGCGTACGCGCGGTGCCCGCGCCGTCGTGAACCGTCTTCGGCAGGCGCAGCGCATCGAGGCGCTGCGCCGCGTAGAGCTGGGCCTGCGCCGTCGTGTCGAAACGTCCGGCGCGCTGCCCGTCATACACTTCGCGAACCGGAAGCATCGGTGCATCCGGATCGGCCTCGGCCTGCGCCTGGCCGGCCAGTGCCTGCACTTCGCTCGCCTTCCAGCTCGTTGCGACGACCTGGTCGGGCACCCACTGGTGGCGCTGCGTAAATTGCGTGATCACGCCGTCAGGATCTCCGACATCCTGGATGTGGAAGGCAATCGCTGCGCCTTGCTTCTGTGCTGCGCGCCGGTCCGCAATGACGACCGTGTGATTGCCCGACGGTCTGGATCCACCTTCGTCCTGCGCGTGCTCGATGTGGAATGACAGGCCGGCCTCGGACAGCAGGCGCAGCACGAACGCATGGTCGGTCTCGCGATACTGGCCGCGCAACGCATAGGTACGCTGCGCTTCGCTGGTCTCGTACCGCCAGTGCGCCTCCGGATAATCGCCGAATACACGGTCGCAGATGCCCGCCGTGTCGAGCTCCGTGAAATACAGGCAATTGCGGCGCAGATGCAGGAACGCGAGCCACGATTCCAGCGTGAGCCGGTAACGCGTGATTTCGCCGTCGGTGTCCGCATAGGCCGCATGCGTGATGTAGCCGTTCCAGCAACGTTCGCCGGCCCCCGTCGCCAGACGCAAGCGCGCGGCACTGCCGATCAGCGAACCCAGATCGAGAAACGGCTCGCTCGACAGCACGTCGATCTCGAAGCGAAACGATTCGTTGATCGCCTCGCGGCCATGAAAACGCTCGACCGCGAATGCGCCGGTCATGACCGTATCGATCTGGATGTGGCGAGTGGCTTGCGAATAGCCCCTCAATGCCGCGACAACGTCCATTTCAATCCCCTGCCCTCATGCGGATTCCGCTTGGTTCAAGTCATTCGCCCGTGCCGCTTGCGTGCCGGGCGTCAATTCGTATTCTCGACACGCACCTACTCGTTGCCGAGCGTCTTTTTCCTGGCCACGCGCGCGTTGGCCTCGTCAACCAGCTCCTGGATCGATTCGTAGGCGGGATTCCTGATTTTCAGTTTCTCCTGCTTGCCCTTTCCGCGCAGGAACATCCATTCCGGCCAGGTGCGAACGTGATCGACCGAGCCGACGACGAATTCCGCACACGGTGGAATGTTCAAGTCTTTCTCGGTCTTTTCGCCGGACTGATAGGCGACGAAATCCGGGTTGAACACGCGGTCCCGACAGGAGTCGTGCCACATGATCATCTTGTCGTGCTTCTCGGCCTCCGGAAAATCGTCGAAGATGAAGCCGTCCTCGGGCGAAAGCGGGAACTTGCGCAGGTTGCCCTGCACGTCGCGAATCCCCACTACCCAGTGCGCGTTGTCGTCCTTGTCGTACTCCTGCCACGGGTTGATGGCCTCGTTCATCGGCCGCCGGCGCCCGTCCTTGTCCACCAGCATGAACACGATGCTGCTGCCCGGATAGCTGCCGCCCCGATCGAACGTCCGATGCCCTTTGATCCTGATGACGCCGTTCTCGGGCACGCTGACTTCAAAGCCATCCTTCGCGCTGACCAGGTCGACCCCGTCCTTCTGGTCGAACAGCGCCACCACGGGACCAAAGTAATCCGACGGAATCAGAAAAATGAGCGGCATGCGAGAACCTCTTCCATATCCAGACCAGGCCGCAATAACAGCGACCACGACACACAAAGCCAACAACACATGGCGCGTACGCAACAAGCGCCCGGGTTTGCTCGACGACACTATTTTTTCTTCCATAAAGACGCATCCAGATCTTCGCTGTCCTTCGATCGCCCCTCGTTGGGATCACGATGCAGGTGATAGTCGTTCCATGCCGAACGCGTCAGCGCGCGCGTCACGGGCGGTTTTTTCACGCTGTCTCGCAGGCGTTGCCAGACCTGGCCGACATCCTCGTACGCCGAGATATGGATCGGCACCTCGAAGCCACCGCTGGCGCCGTCGCCGATCTTGTCGATCGGATCCGCCGGCCAGGCAACCAGGTCCATCCCGGGCAGGATGATCGGCGGCGGTGCGTCGCCCATCGGGTGTGCGCTGGCGTCGCTCATGCGCACGGTCTCCGATCCGGCCGGGGTCTTGATGTCCGGCTGCGCGGGATAGTCTTCGCGGCGATCGGGCGTGCCGCCGAGCGCTTGCGCAAACAGCCACATCTTCGAGCCGAAATTGCCGTCCGGCGTCAGCTCCACCCGCATCACATTGGCGAACATGATCCGGTGGTTGTCGCCGAACAGGTGCGTCGCCGGCGTGCCGATACGGACATGCGTGCCGAGAAACAGCTTGTTCCCGGCCGGATCCTCGATGAAGGCTTCGCAATTCGGAAAACCGTCGCCGTCGATCAGGACGACGATATCCATCCACTTGCGGACGCGTTCGATCATGATCCGCACGCGACCGTGCACATCCAGCGACGGCACGACCGTATGTCCCGTTTCCCGCTGCGAAAGGCGGGACCCTCTGAACGCGAAATTCTTCCCGTCGTACATGAAGGTCATTTCGGCAAGCTGCTCGCCGTCATGCTGCCGGGAAAACTCGCTCGCGATCGCATTGCCTTCCGGTCGAAACGCCTCGTCCGTGTACGGCTCCGGGCCATCCGAAAACAGCGTCGGTCCGGACGACGTGTTCGACGCGGTAAATGCCGACTTCGCGAGATTCTTGCTGAAGTCACCGAACGAGCCCCACGAGAAATCCGGGCTGAAGACATGCCACACCCGTGAAGTCACGCCGCCTGTCTTGCGCCTCTGATAGGTCGTGTGAAAACTCTCCTCCAGCGAGAAGCCCCGGTTGTCGCCGTGAAACCGAAAGCCCAGCGGCTCGAACTTCCTGTTCGGATGGAACGAGCGGACGTTGATGTCGTACGACACCAGCTTGACCAGTTCGACAGGCGCCGGACGTCCGTCCTGCTTCTCCCTGGGCGTGCTGTCCTTCTCCGCCAGCACCTTCGGGCTGGACTTCGCAGCGACGGCATCACCAGCCATGATCGATATCCTCGTTGCCCGTATATTCGACGCGCACCGGCTTCGACGACGCATGCGTCGAGAACGTGGCCGTGCGCCCATCGGCCGCGCGGCTCGCGCCCTCCAGTCGTTCGCCCCCGTCGCCGACCATTCGATACGGCAGGTTCTTCAGCTGCTCGCCGGTCGCGGCGTCATGCAAATGAAAATACTCGTTGAACTGTCCGAGATCGCCCCACTTTCCCTGCTCGCGTGGGAGATCCGTCGGCCCGGAAAACTGATGGAGCCCGGCGTGGACGACGAGCTTGCCCGGACACCCGAACGTGACGTTGCCGCCTTCGATCGTGATGTGCGCACCGCCGCTGACTGCCAGATTGACGGTCGTCTTGCCGGTCAGCTCGACATTCGCGTTGGCCGACGCCACTTTCAGCTCGCCTTTCGCGCGCATCCCCAGCGTGTCGTGCTGCGCCTGCAGATCGAGATTGTCCTTGCCCGAAATCAGGTTGAGACCGACGCCGCTGGCGTCGCGCGCGCCGGCCAGCCAGCCGATTCCCTGCCCGCTGTGGATACGCAGTGCCTGATTGACCGCGATGTTCGTATCGGCGCCGCTGCCAAGCGTCAGCGCTTCGCCCGTCGCCCATTGCAGCGCCTGTCCCGCCAGCATCCCCTGGCCGCCCTGCGCCGCCACGCCCAGCACCGCATCACCCGTATGCGCAAGCGGCTTGCCGCCCGAGCGGCTTTTCGCATCCTGCAGTGCCTGCGCGAAACCCTCCTGGCTCACCGTCGTCTTCAGACTTTGCTCCAGCGCCTTGAGTGGCGCCATACCGCTGTCGAGCCGGGATTGCCCGGCCTGCCGCATACCGCGCTGCGCCGCCAGCGGCAGCGTGCCGTGCCCGGCCGCAGCCCGATCGAGGGATTCGGCCAGCACGGTCTGCTGCGAAAACAGCGCCTGCAGCGCCGATGCCTCGCCTGCGGGCTGTCCGGGCCGCAGCACATAGCTCGTGATCAGCGCACCGCGCGTCGCCCGCAATGCACCATACGCGTCCGTGCGCAGTTCGAAGCCTTGCCCGCGGAAACTGCCGAGATAGTTGTCGGAC
Organism: Burkholderia sp. Ac-20353; assembly: GCF_017104785.1. Taxonomy (NCBI): domain Bacteria; kingdom Pseudomonadati; phylum Pseudomonadota; class Betaproteobacteria; order Burkholderiales; family Burkholderiaceae; genus Burkholderia; species Burkholderia sp. Ac-20353. Next base: position 50,728 of record NZ_JAAGPL010000034.1, read on the forward strand.
TGATACCGCAGGTGGCCGAGGTTGAGCTGCGTCGCAGCATGCGTGGTGCTCATCTGCAAGCGGCCCATGCCATCGCTGTCGTCGGCGGCAAGCTGGTTGGCGCCTTGCCCGTCGAAGCCCTGACTCTTGAAGCCCGATAGCGCGCCGGCATGCGCATGCCGGTCCGCGCCGCCACCGGCGCCGTGCCACATCGGGCTGTTGCCGCCCACCTGGTTGCCCTGCGCGCTGGCCGCAAGATCGGTCGCCTGCGCATAGACCGCCGCGTCGGCCGGCCGTCCGGCCGCACCGCCGGGCGTCGGCGCATCGCCGCCCTCGCCTTGTCCGTTGAACAGGCCACCGAGCACGATCGGCCGGTGGATCAGCCCGTGATGGAACTGCACGAGCACTTCCTGACCGATCCGCTGGATCTGCTGCAATCCATGACCGTCGCTGGCAAGGCGCTGCATCACGCGCGTCGGATACGTGCCCTTGTCGGCGTCGGCCTGCCAATGAAAACGCAAGCGCACGCGCCCCTGCCCGTCCATATGAACCGGACCGTTCGGGCCCGGCCGGGCTCCCCCCTGCGCGTCGACGACGATCGCGGTCTGCGCGCCGATGGCCGTCGGCGCAGCATTCCATCGCTGGCCGGTACCGTCTTCCAGCGTCGGACGCCAGAGCTGGTTGCGCGGAACGGCCTCGAAGCGATTCACATAGCCGCCAGCCTCCGCCTGCTTCAGCGCGCGTGGATCGACGCCTGTCAGCCGCAGCGGGCCCAGCCGATGCTCGAGCGCCTCCATCACCGTCTCGGGCAGGTTGTTGACGCCGATATGCGCGATACTGGTCAACACGAATGCATCGGGGGCCGCCTCAGCGCCGTGCGGCCGCTGGTGCCATGCCGAATCGGCGACGCGCATCATCCGGCCGCACCGGGCCGTGCGAACCGTGCTGTAGCCGATCCAGAAGCGGGCCTGCGAGATGATCGCATCCGCGTGCCGCCGGGCCGCATCGTCTGCCTGCCGGGAGTTGTCGAACGCTTCGGGGCCCACGTCGTCGTAAAGCTCGCGCGCGCCGCCGGCATCGACGACGCTCGCAGCCCCCGTGGTCGACTGATTGCCCCGGTAGTCGCTGCTGAGCAGGGTCACCCTGTCCGCGACCAGCGACAGCGACTGCCCCATCCCGAGAATCGCGTCGTCCGGCTCGACCGTCCCACCGCTCGCGCGTTGCGGCACGCCGCCGACACGCGCCGACGTGTCGTCTTCCGACAGTTGCGCGCTGTCGTCGAAAATCAGCATCGTGTGGCCGGAAGGCGCTTCACTGTCCTCGACGAAACAGAATCCCAGCCCTGCCTCGGCCAGAACATGCCGGATGAAATCGAGGTGGCTGTGCGTGCGGTACTGAACAACGTAATCGCGTGTGCCGAGCAATTCGATACGCTGATCCGCGTCCGCCGTGAAACACCACCGGCCTATGTCGCGATAATCGCCGAACACCCGATCGATAATGTCGGCCACTGACTGATTGACGAAAGTACGCTCGTCGCGACCATGCGCGAGCGACGCGAGCCAGGGCACCACCTGCAGGCGGTAGCGGGCCAGCCCGGCGTCGTAGTCGAGGCATTCAGCCTCCGCGACGAGGCCGCTGCGCGTCGCGGAGCCGCCATCCGTCAACGCGGTGCGCAACGTGACGCGCTGCCCCAGCATCGCTTCGAGATCCAGCGCCGGATCGGTCGCCAGCGCGTAGATGTCCCATTGGTCATTCCCGGAAAGCGCTTCCCGTCCGACCCAACGCTCGACCTGAAGTGCTGCGATTGCCCCCGGACCTTCGAGCGAATAAAGACGGTTCGCGCTGAATAGCGCCGTTAATGATGCAGATACGTCCATGCGGACCTCACCACTTTATCTGTAACGCGTTTTGTTTGTCCGCGATATTACAACAAGAAATGGATTAATTAGATTAAATTGGCGTATTCAAAACCAGGGCCGGTAATTTTTTACTTTTCGAATTCAATTCGATGCCGATTCGGCACTAATGCAGGTATTTTTTACCGCAACGCTCACGGCATACGGGCACGAATATCCCTGGGGGCGTCCGGTTCATTTATCATTCGGGCCTGCGGAAGCATTCCGACATGACACGCTGGCTTAAACGGGGGATCAATGAGCGAGCGCTCGACGTTTCGCAAGGTAGTCGGCGTCATCGCCACGTACGGCGTGGTATGGATCGTTGCAGCACTCTACTGGCGATTCGCTCATCGTGTACCCTCCGCACGCGAACTCGCTCTGGTCGGCATCGCGCTGCCGCTGTTGCTGATGATCGTCTACGTCTGCGTGCGGGCTACGCTTGCCAGGCCAGCCGCCCCGCGCCGCGGCGTCCCGACGGCCGCCGCTATATCAACCACGGCAACCGCGGCTGCCGCAGCGCAGGTCAACGAACACGACGACTGGCCGACCGGAACGCTCGCGGTACTCGACGGCGCGCTGTCCTTCCCGGCCGGGACGGCTTTCGGCGATATTCATGCAGCCGCCCGCAGTCGCGATACCGTCGGCCTGCACCACGCATTGAAACGGGTCGACGAATCCCGCATCTTCGCCGCTGACGCCACGTCGATCTCGCTCGATGACTTCGACGAACAGCTCCTTCCTTCCGGCTCGGCGGCCAGCCTCGACGATGAGCACTGGCGCGCGCTGATGCTGGCGGCGCACGCGCTCGACGGCCTGCTGTCCCGCCACACCGTCGCCACGACCCACGACGCGTCGCGCCCCCGCCCCGTGACGCCGCTCGCGCTGCATCTGCTGCTGCCTGCGCGCTGGCAGCCGATCGCGCCGACACTCACCGCATGGGTCGACGCACACGTCGCGCGGCACCACGGCGCGTCCGTGACGCTGCCCGCGCGGACGCGCATCGTCGAGCACCCTGCGCAAGCATTGGCGCTCGTCGACGAACTGAACGTGTCGCTCAATCGCGACCGATCGGCCGACCGCCATATCGTGCTGGCATGCGATTCGTGGCTCGGCCAGCACTCGGTCAACGCGCTCGAACGCGCCGACAGGCTGCATGGGCCCGATTGCCGCGACGGTCTGGTCCCGGGGGAAGGCGCCTGCGCGCTGCTGCTCGGCCTCGGGGATGGGGAAGGCGACGGCTCACCGGCTGCCGCGCGCATTCATCGCGTGAAAACAGCCGCATCGACACCGGCTGCCGATCAAGCGGACGAGACGATCAGTCGATTGCTGGAAGCCGCCCGCACGCGAACCGTCGCTTACGGGATCGACATGGCGGCATGCGCGCTGATCAGCGATGCAAGCCAGCGCAGCAGCCAGCACACGGAAATTGTCACCGCGGAATCCGCGTGGCCGGACGACGACACCCGCGAGCGTTGCCTGCATCTCGGACTCGCCAACGGGGACAGCGGCGCAGCGCTTGCATTAGGCGCGGTGGCACTGGCGGCCGCCCACGCCGTGCGGGAGCGGCAGCCGACGTTCGCCGCGACGCTTGCCCACCCGCACACGCGCGCGGTCGCGCTCGTCACCCCACCGCGTCAGGAAGAGGCTTCGCTCGAGCGCGTGGCCGCAACGAGCGTACGCGTATAAGCATGACGCGGCGCCGCCAGCACCGCCTGCGTCTCCCCGCTCTCGACGATCCTTCCGCCGTGCATCACGACGAGCCGGTGCGACACCGCGCGCAGCACGTCGACATCGTGGCTGATGAACACATAGCTCAGCCGATGCCGTCGTTGCAACGTCGCCAGCAGTTCGAGAACCTGCTTCTGGATCGACACGTCGAGCGCGCTCGTCGGTTCGTCGAGCACGAGGATGCGCGGGTCGACCGCGAGCGCGCGCGCGATCGCAATGCGTTGTCGTTGCCCGCCCGAGAACGCGACCGGATGACGCGACGCCGCGTCGGCGGGCAAGCCGGTTTCCGCGAGCAGCGCCGCCACACGTGCGCGCCGCGCGTCGGGCGTCATGTGCGGATGATGCAGCGCAAGCCCTTCCTCGACGATCTCGCCCACGCTCAGGCGCGGCGCAAGCGAGCCGAACGGATCCTGGAACACCATCTGAACATGCGCGGCGCGTTCGAGCCGCGTCGCTGCGCTGCCTGAATTGCCCGCATTGCCCACGCCTTCGAGCGCCGCGTAGCGGATCGCGCCCGCCGTCGGCGCGACGAGCCCGACGAGCGACGCGGCCAGCGTCGACTTCCCGCAGCCCGATTCGCCAAGTACGCCGACCGTCTCGCCTTCTCGCAATTGCAGATCGACGCCTCGCAGCACCGCGGGCGTCTCGCTGCGGAACAGGCCGCGCCAGCCGCGCGCGCGCGTGCGGTACCCCGCGTGCAGCGCGCGCACGTCGAGCACGTGCGGCGCATCGGTGGCCACCGGCGCGATCGTGCGGCGCGGCGCGCTGTCGAACAGCTTGCGCGTGTAAGCGTGCTGCTGCGCGGCGAACAGCGCGTCGGTCGCACCCTGCTCCACGATCTCGCCGTGCTGCATCACCGCGACGCGATGCGCGAAGCGGCGCACCAGATGCAGATCGTGCGTGATGAGCAGAATGGCGAGGCCGTGCCCGTCGGCGTCGGCTTCCTGCAGTTCGATGAGCAGCTCGACGATCTGCTGGCGCACAGTGACATCGAGCGCCGTGGTGGGCTCGTCGGCGACCAGCAGACGCGGGTTGCCCGCGAGCGCCATCGCGATCATCGCGCGTTGCCGCTGGCCGCCCGACAACTGGTGCGGATAGGCATCGACCTTGCGTTCGGGTTCGACGATACCCATGCGCCGCAACAGCGCGATCGCCCGCTCGCGTGCCGCCGCGCCGCGCAGCCCCGCGTGCAGACGCAGGCTCTCACCGATCTGCCGCCCGATCGTCTTGAGCGGATTGAGCGCAGTCATCGGCTCCTGGAACACCATTGCGATGTCGCGGCCGCGCGTCGCGCGCCATTGCGCTTCGCTTTTATCGAGCAGTTCCTCGCCCGCGAGCCGCACGCGGCCGCTCACGTGCGCGGCGTCGGCGAGCCCGAGCAGCGCGAGCGCGGTCAGGCTCTTGCCCGACCCCGATTCGCCGACGAGCGCGACGCGCTCGCCGCGGCCGATCGTCAGATCGAGCCCGTGCACGATAGTCCGCGCGCCGATCCGGATGTTCAGGTCTTCGACTTCGAGTACGGGCGTCGTCATCGGGTGGCTCCTGCAGCGTGGGTGTTGGCAGCGTCGGCGGCGTCGGCATCTGCACCGTCAGCGGCTCGGTTGCGGTCGGTCGCGAACGATTCGCGCAACGCGTCGCCGATGAACGTGAGCAGCAGCAACGTGACCACGAGCGCCACGATGGCTGTCGCCGAAATCCACCACGCCGACAGATGGCTCTTGCCTTCTGCCAGCAACTCGCCGAGGCTCGGCGCGGGCGGCGGCACGCCAAGCCCGAGAAAATCGAGGCTCGCGAGCGACACGATCGCCGCGCTCATCCGAAACGGCAGCCACGTGATGACCGGCGTCAGACTGTTCGGCAGGATATGCCGCCACATGATCTGGCGATCGGACAGCCCGAGCGTGCGCGCGGCGCGCACGTATTCGAGCGCGCGCTTTTGCAGGAATTCGCCGCGCACGTAATCGGACAGCGTGATCCATCCGAATGCGGCGAGCAGCACGAACAGCAGCACGAGGCTCGGCTCGAAAATCGACGACAGGATGATGAGCAGATAGAGATCGGGCAACGCGGTCCATACCTCGATCACGCGCTGGCCGAGCAGGTCGACGAGGCCCGCGTAATAGCCCTGGAGCGCGCCCGCGAGCACGCCGACGAGCGCGCCTGTCAGCGTCAGCGCAAGCGCGAACAGGACCGAACTGCGAAAGCCGTAGAGCACGCGCGCGAACACGTCGCGACCATACGCGTCGGTGCCGAGCCAGTTCTGCGCCGACGGTGGCGCCGGAAATGGCTGCGCCGCGTGATAGTTCACGGTGTCGTAGCGATACGGAACGGGCGCGTAGAGCGCGAAATTGCCGTCGCGCGAAAACTGCTCGCGGATGAACGGGTCGAGATAGTCGGCTTCGGTGGGCAGTGCGCCACCGAAGTCGCTATCGGCGTACGTGTGCAGCGCCGGGAACAGCCAGTGGCCGTGATAGCGCGCGACGAGCGGCTGGTCGTTGGCGATCGTGCCCGCCAGCAGGCTCGCAACGAACAGCGCCGTGAACGCGACGAGGCTCGCGAAGCCGAGCCGTTGACGGCGCAAGCGCCGCCACCATGCCGTCGCGCGAGCGAATGTCGCCGTGTCGCGCTGTGACGCAATGGCGCGTGAAGGCGGCACGGATGCGACCCCTGGCCGCATATCGGGTACGACATGCGGCACGGCGTCGGCGTAGTCCGCCTGTTTCGAATCCGCGTGCGATGAGCTGATGACTTCCATAAAGAACCCCGGATTCAGCGGCCGTTGCCGCCGAAGTGAATGCGCGGATCGATCAGCGCGTACGCGAGATCGCCCGCGAGCTTCGCGAACAGACTCACGGCCGTGAACACGAACAGCGAGCCCAGCACGACCGGATAATCGCGGCCGATGATCGCGTCGTAAGACAGGCGCCCTACGCCGTCGAGCGAAAACAGCGTCTCGATCAGCAGGCTGCCGCTCACGTACGCGGAGACGAACGCCGAGGGCAAACCCGTCGCGATCGGAATCAGCGCGTTGCGCAGCACGTGTCGCCACACCACCGCGTTGCGCGACACGCCCTTCGCGCGCGCAGTCAGCACATACTGGCGCGACAATTCGTCGATGAACGCGTTGCGCGTGAGAAACGACACGACGGCGAGGCTGCTCGTGACCGACGCCGTGACCGGCAGCACCAGATGCCACACGCGGTCGAGCACGCGTTGCGCGAGCGGCAGCGCGTCGTGATCTTCGGCGCCGAAACCGCCGAGCGGGAAAACGTGCAGAAAGAGATCACCGCTCAACAGCATCATCAGCAGCACGCCGAGCACGAAGCCCGGGATCGCGTACGCGGCGAGCAGCGTGGCACTCGTCGCGAAGTCGAACGTCGTGCCGCGCCGCAGCGCCTTCGCGATGCCGAGCGGCACCGCGATCAGATACGTGAGCACGAGCGTGCAGGTGCCGAGCGTGACCGTCACCGGCAGCTTGCTGACGATCAGCGCCCAGACCGACCGATGCTGAAAGAACGACTGGCCGAGATCGAAGCGCGCGTAATGCGTCAACATGCGCACGTAGCGCGTGAGCGGCGGCACGTCGAAGCCGAACGTGCGGCGGATCGCGGCGACCTGCGCGGGATCGACGCCTTCGTTGCCGTGATAGCCGCCTGGGCCGGACGCGCCCTCGCCGTGAACCGACGAACCTTGCAGCCGCCCCATCACCTGCTCGACAGGGCCGCCCGGCACGAATTGCATGATGACGAACGTCACCGTCAGCACGCCCAGCAACGTGGGAATCATGAGCAGCAATCTGCGCCCGATATACGCGAACATGACACTTACTCCTGTTGGGCCGCGCGCGGCGCGGCGTTCGTGCTCTGCATGTCAGGTGCGGCGTGCCACCAGCCGATGACCCAATCGAGCTCGCCGTATTGCCGCGGCACGCGTGCGGGCGGCGCGATACGCCGGTTCCACGCGATGCGCGAGTGCGTGGCGTGCCACTCCGGAATCATGATGCGTTCGCACAGCAGCACGCGATCGAGCGCGCGCGCCGCGGCGATCACCTCGCGTTCGCTGCCGGCGCGCTGCACGTCGTCGATCAGCGCATCGACGGCGGGCGACGCGATGCCCGTGTAATTTTCGGAGCCCGGCGTGCGCGCCGCGCGGCTGCCGAAGCGGCGTTCCAGTTCGGCGCCCGGAATGCTCGTGGCGCGGTAGCCCAACGTCGTCATGTCGAAATCGAAATGCTTGAGGCGCTCGAGGATGACGGTCTGATCCATGATGCGCAGCCGCGCGTCGATGCCGAGCAGCCTCAGGTTGCGCACGACGATCATCAGGATGCGCTCCATGCCCGTGCCGTCATCGACCAGTTCGATCGTGAACGGCGTGCCGGCCGCATTGCGCAGCACGCCATCGCGGTAACGCCAGCCCGCGCTCGCGAGCAGCGCCTCGGCCCGCGCAAGATTGCGGCGCAGCCCGTTGTGCGCCGACGTATCCGGCTGCGGCGGCAGTGCGCCGAACACCTCGGGCGGTACGCCGCCGCGCAACGGCTCGAGCAGCGTCAGCTCGTCGGCGCCCGGTGCGCCGCTCGCGGCGAACACGCTTTCGTCGAAAAAACTGCGGGTGCGTGTGTACTGGCCGAAAAACATGTTCCGGTTGATCCATTCGTAATCGAGCGCGAGACCTATCGCCTCGCGCACGCGTATGTCCTGGAACTTGGGCCGCCTCAGATTGAAGAACAAACCCTGCGCATTGCTGATGCCGTGATCCGGAAACTCCTGCTTGCGCAGCGTGCCGTTCGCAAAGGCGGGGCCGCCGTAGTTGCGCGACCATTGCTCCGCGCTGCCTTCGGCCAGCGCGTCGACATCGCCGGCGCGAAACGCCTGGAGCGGCGCCGACGGGTCGCTGTAGAGCCGGAAACTCACGTTGGCGAAGTTGAACATGCCGCGCCGCACCGGCAGATCCGCGCCCCAGTAGCGCGGATTGCGCCGATACACGATCTCGTGATTGCTCGCGCGCGCGCCGATCAGATACGGCCCGCTCGCGATGGGCGCAATTGTGGCGAGCTGGTCGAACGTCAGCGCACCGCCGTCCGCCGCGCGCGCCCAGTCGCGCGAAAACACGTAGAGATCGCCCGCTTCGAGCACCGCGCGGCGCTGCGCTGTGCGAAATGCGAAGCGCACCGTCTGTGCGTCGATCACGTCCACTGCGCGAATGAGCGTGTAGCGGCTGCTGTAGATCGGCGAGGTCGACGAACCCGTCAACTGCTCGAACGAGTAACGCACGTCCTGCGCCGTCACCGGCGCGCCATTCGAAAACCGCGCGGCCGGATTAAGGTGGAACGTCGCCGAAAGGCCGTCAGGCGCAATCTCGATGCGATCGGCGAGCAACGGATACTGCGTGCCGACTTCGTCGAGGCTGCGTTGCATCAGCGTCTCGAACATCAGATTGACTTCGTCGGGCGCAGCGTTGCCGCGCAGCAGAAACGGATTGAGCGAGTCGTACGTCGCGATCTCGGTGTAGTTTGCAAGGCGCAGCGTGCCGTCGCGCGGCGGCGCGTGGTCGGCCCACGCGAAGCGCTGCATCGACGCATCGGGCCGCGCGTCGTCGAAGAGCGCAAGCGTGGTTTGCCACTGTGGATCGGGCGCGGCGTGTGCGAGCGTGACGACGCCGGCAATGCATGCGCATCGCGCAATGCGTGACACTCGCGCAATCAGTGCGGACGGCCGCGCACGCGACGTCGGACGGGCGGAATCGGTCATTACTGCTCCGGCTGCGTCACCAGCGACAGCTTCGTAATGCCCGCGTGCTGCACCGCGCCCATCACCTTCGCGACGGGACCGTACGGCACGCGCTCGTCGGCCTGCAGCGACACGGCGAGATCCGCGTCCTGCTGCTTGCGCTGTTCGAGTTGCGATTCCACCTGCGCAAGTGGCACGGGCTGCTTGTCGAACCAGACTGTGCCCGCGTTGTCGACACTCACCGTGAGCGGTTTTTTCGGATCGGCGGAAGCGGTCGCTTCGGTCTTCGGCAGATTGACGTGGATTGCCTTGTTGAGCAGCGGCGTCGTCACGATAAAGGCGACGAGCAGCACGAGCATCACATCGACGAGCGGCGTGATATTGATTTCGCTGAGGACGTCGTCGTCCTGATTGGAGGAGAAAGCCATCAGGCGGCGACCTCCGTGGCGCGGGCGTAAACCGGACGGGATTGATCGGCGCGCGGCGCAGTCGTCGCACTCTCGGCGGCACTTTTTACTGGAAAGCGGAACTGCTGGCGCTGCGCGAGCGCATAAAGCGTGCCCGCGTGATCGTCGAGGCGCGCGACCGCGGCTTTCGTTCCGCGCACGAAGATGTTGTACGCGAGCACGGCCGGCACGGCGACGGCGATGCCGATGCCCGTCGCGACAAGCGCCTCGCCGATCGGCCCGGCCACCACGTCGATGCTCGCCGATGCCGCGTGCGAAATCGCTCCGAGCGCGTGAATGATGCCGAACACCGTGCCGAACAGCCCGACAAATGGCGCGATGCTGCCCACCGACGCAAGCCACGCGAGCGAATGTTCGAGGCGTCGGCGTTCATGCGCAATCTGGCGCGTGAGTTGGCGCTCCAGCGTGTCCTGGCGGCTCCACAGGTCTTCGGGATGGTCGCTGCCAAACGTGCGCGCCTGTTCGAGCGCGGCGAGCGCTATGCCGGTCACGCGCGCCTTGGGGCCTGCGGGCAGCGCGCGCGAAGCGATATCGACGAGCGTGTGCGCGCCGTCGAGTGCATCGTCGGTGCGCCGATCGGCGCGTGCGGCGCGCGTGTGCTGGATCGCCTTCAGGACGATGATCGTCCACGTTGCAATGGAGAACGCGCCGAGCAGCCACAAGGCGCCCTGCACGATAAGGGTAAGCGGCAACGAATTCATGGTCGGACTCCGGAAATCAGTCAAGTTGGAAATTGAGCGGAACGTCGACCCAGCCATCGACGGGCGTGTCACCCCGTTTAGCGGGCACGAAGCTCCAGTGCCGCACGGCGGCGACGGCTGCATCGTCGAGCACGCGGTGGCCGCTCGAACGACGGACCTCGATCGCGTCGGGCGAGCCGTCCGCACGCACGTGGACATGCAGGACGACCCTGCCCTGCCAGCCGTAGTCCCGCGCCGTCGCCGGGTAGTCAGGCGCGGGGTTGTGCAGGTAATCGGCGTTGCCGTCGGGCAGCGTGGTCTTTTGCGTGGCCGGTGCGGCGACTGCGGCCGGTGCAGCGGGTGCAGCAGGTGCCGCCGCCGGAGATCGGAAGGGCGTCGGGTAGGGAAAGAGTGTCGGAACTGGGTTAGATGTCCGGTGTCGCCGTATCATGTACATGAGAAAAACGTAGTAGATGCTCCCTCAGTCCTTCT
>NZ_JAAGPL010000333.1:0-5325 GCF_017104785.1 Burkholderia sp. Ac-20353
TACGGCAGCGCGAGGCCGCGCAGGCTCTGTTGCTGCGGCTGGTCGCCACCGCCGCCCGTCGGCTGCGACGTGCTGATGATGCGCATCGTCACCGACACGTTCACGCTGCCCTGCACCCACGTGAGGTCGAAGGTGCCGTCCGGACGGCGCTTGCGCTGCGCCGAGTTGATCAGCTTCTCGAGACCGTAGCGGCCCGGCTCGTTGACGAGCTGCACCGTGCGGCCGTCGAACGTCGTCGCGGACAGCGTCGCGCCCGGCGAGCCCTGCGGGTTCGGCCACACGAAGTTGGTCCACTGCGGCGGCGTGTTGCGGTAGCGCAGTTGCTGGCCGTCGATCGCGATCGTGTACTCGGTCGTGCCGGTGCTCGGCTGCGGCAGGATCTGGAACACGGTCTGCGGCTCGGACGACGCGGTGGCGCCGCCGCCTGCCGCGCCGCCCGCGAGCGGCGCGACCCAGCGCGCGAAGCCGTTCGTGAAGTCCGGCGCGAGCGCGAGGCCCATGTCGCCCCAGGTGCGGGCCGCGAGCGTGTCGCCGCGGCGCACCGCGAGCGGCCCGAGCGTCGTGCCGACGAACTTCGCGATCGAGCCGTCCGGGCCGAACACCTGCGCGATCTCGCCGGCGCCGGCCTCGACCTTCGCGCTCGCCGCGAACGGGTACTTGTTCGCGAGCGAGCTCTGGAACGGCTGGTAGACCTGCGCGTTCCACACCTTGTTGACCTCGACGCTCGCCGGCTGGATCACGACCGAGAACGCCTGCATCAGCGGCCGCACGAGCAGCGGGCGCAGCGACTTGCGTTGCGAATCGGTCAGGCCCGTCAGCATCTGCTCGTCGACGAACTTCAGCGAATCGGCGAGTTCCGAGCCGTTGCCGTCGAGCGTCTGCTGCATCAGCTGGCGCGCGCCGGGGCCCGGGTCGCCCTGGTTCTTGATCACGTTGAAGCGCGTGCGGACCTTCGACAGCGAGTCCATGTAGCCCTTCAGCAGCGACGAGCCGTCATGCGTCGCGACGATCCGCGCGAGGCCGATGAACTCCTGGCCGACCGGGCCCATCGGGACGTCCGCCGGGTTGCCGTTGATGTCGATGTTCGCGGCCGCGATCTGACCCGCCTGCGAAGAACGTGCGAACAGCTGCTTGAACCAGTTCAGGACGCCGGTTTGCGCCTTCTTGATCGCGACGTTCGCGAGCGACGGGTTGTCCCACGACGTCTGGTCGTACGCGGTTTCGAGCACTTTGCGGATCGGCGAATCCTGCGGATCGCCGAGACGGTTCATCCCGTCGACCGCCTGCCCGAAGCTCGAGAAGCCCTGCACGGCGATGCCCTGCATGAACTTCTGCCAGTGCTGCGCGTACTCGGTCTTGTACATGCCGACGAGCGCCTTCTGGATCTGCTCGGGGCTGCCCTCGAGCGTCAGGTCGTCCTGCGACGACGTGTTCAGCACCCAGTCCTTCGCCTGCAGTTCCTTCGTCGCCGCGTCGCGGATCGCCGGCTGCACGTACTGGAACCACGCGTCGCGCGTGAACGTGCCCGGAATCGCATAGCTGCCGGCGATCAGGCCCTGGTTGCCGTCGCCGACGATGCGCGCGATGGTCATCGGCGCGAAGCGGGTCGACGCGCGCGCCTTGATTTCCTCATAGACGCGCTGGCGGGCCGGCATCCCGCGCACGACGTGGCGCAGGTTCTCGCGGGTCTGGTCGACGAGCGCGAGGTTCGCGTCGATCATCGGCCAGTCGTTGTCGTTCATGCGCGACAGGTAGAACGAGATCATGCGCTCGGCGCTCTTGATCATCTCGTCGCGCGGCATGTTGCCGCGATTCGTCTCGAGCCAGCCGCGCCAGAAGCGCGCGAGCTGGTCGGTCAGGTGCGCCTGCTCGACGTGGCGCTTGTCGGACAGCATCAGGTAGGTCTTCAGCGCGTTGTACGCGTCCTCGACGTTGGTCGGCGACGCGTCGCTGTACAGGCCGCCCTGCGGTGCGGCGGGGGCCTGGGCCTGGGCTTGTGCGGCGGCCCCGGCCGGGTTCGTCGACACCTGCATGGCGCCCGCCGGCGCGGCGCCGGCATCCAGCGCGCGGTTCAGCGGCGCGAGCTGGTCCGGATGCGCGTTCACGTCCTTCAGGAACGACGCGAGGTTCTGCGACACGGGGTTCAGCAGGATCTGGCGCACGCCGTTGTAGTACTCGGTCAGCAGGTGCTGTTCGAGGCGGTCGCCCTGGTAGAGGCCGAGCGACACCGACAGCGGCTTGTCGCGGCGGAACTGCTCGAGCTGCTCGATCCGGTCTTCCAGGATGTCCATCGCCTGCAGGCGCGACTGCAGGTCGTTGCGGCCCTGCTCGAGGCGCGTGACGTTGTCGAGGTCGGCCTGCACGTTCGCGACGAGCTGCTGGTTGCCGATCGTCGACCAGGTCCAGCCGCCGAGCGCGAGCGCGAGCGCCGCGACGAAGCCGAAGAAGGTCGCGTAGCGCAGCCGCGTCTTGGTCGGGCTCGCGAACTGGCGCACCGTCTGGCGGTCCGCGAAGATCACCTTCGAGAACAGGTCGCGCAGGAAGAAGCCGTTCTTCGAGAACGCGCTGTGCGGCTTCGGCAGCGCGTTCGCGTCGAGGCCGAAGCGCTGCGCGATGCGCTGCGCGGCCGTGCTGTTGGTCTCGCCTTCCTGCAGCGCGCTCGTGAAGTAGAAGCCGCGGAAGATCGGCTTGTACTGGAACGGGTTGTTCTCGAACAGCGTCGCGAGGAATGCGCGCAACGCCGGCTTGATCGTCGAGAACTCGAGCGGGAAGCTGAGCTGGCCCGGCGACAGCTGGTTGCCGCGCGACAGCGACAGCTGCGCGACGCTGATCTCCTTCAGGCCTTCGTACAGCTCCTCGAAGCGCTCGTCGAACAGTGCGACGACGTCGCGCTTCTCGTCGGGTTCGTAGGGCAGGGTGGCGCCCCACACGCGGTCGTATTCGTGCTTGTCGCTGCTGCTGAAGAATTCGGTGAAGCCGGTGATCAGGTCCGCCTTCGTGAACATCACGTAGACGGGCGCGAACACTTCGAGCTTCTCGGTCAGTTCCTGCACGCGCTGGCGCAGGTTCTTCGCGAGGTTGATCGCGAATTCGGGGCGGTTGCCGGTGAGCTCCGCGATGCTCGCGGTGACGATGATCCCGTTGATCGGCGCCTTCGGGCGGTAGCGCTTCAGCAGCCCGAGGAAGCCGAGCCACTCGGAGCGGTCTTCCTCGTGGACCGAATAGCGGCCCGCGGTGTCGAGCAGGATGCCTTCGGTCGTGAAGAACCAGTCGCAGTTGCGGGTGCCGCCGATGCCGTGGATCACCGCGCTGTTCTTGTCCGCGAACGGGAATTGCAGGCCGGAGTTGACCACCGCGCTGCTCTTGCCCGCAGCGGGGTTGCCGATCACGATGTACCACGGCAGTTCATACAGCGCGGAGCCGCCCGACACCTGGCCGATCTTCGACGTCTTGATCGTCTTCACGGCATCGGAGAGGCGTGTGCGCAGCACGTCGAGGTCGGCCGACTTGTCGGCGGGCGCGGCCGCGGCGGCCGGCGCGGAGATCTTGCCGGTCTCCGCCTGCTCTTCGAGGATCGCGCCGAGCGCGCGGTTCGCGCGCTTCACGCGCCAGCGCCGGAACAGCGCGACGCCGAGCCACAGCACGAGAATCGCCGCGAAGGCGATCGCCGGCCACAGCAGCGGCAGCTGCAACGTATCGGCGACGATGAAGAGGATCGCCGCGAGCGCGGCGACCCCGACGATCGAGAGCGTACGCGGGTGAGTCAGCACGTTGAGGATGCGTTGCATAGGACGTTCAGATTCCGGTGCGATTCGATGAGGCGACGCAGGCGCGCCGAGCGGCAAGGGTGGCGCCGCGATGTGTCGCCATGCTGTCAAACGGGATGAAAGGAGTCGGCATCAATGCGCCCGCGGCATCGGAGTCGGCGCACGCATTAATGAAAGGATGCTGTGAGATTTAAAACGGAGCCGGCGCCCCGAGAAAATCGCGCACCGGAATGCGCGGTCGATTGCGCCGCCCAAATCGTTTCCTGCCGGGATATTAAAAAGCCCCATGCCGCCCTCATTATTTCCTGTCCGGCAGCCGTGCTAGCTGCCGCGTCCCAGTTTAAAACCGGGTTTATGGTATTCAACGTGCCCAAGATCCATCATTTTCCATCGGCCACCCCAGGTCAGGCCGACCTGTTCGGCGACCTGTCCGTATAGCTGGTAGCCGCGCATCGCCCACGGATCTTTCTCGGAAATGACCAGCTTGCCGTCGCGCAGGAACGCATTGTCGGCCGCCAGCCCGAATTGGTGATAGCTCTGGAACGCCGCCGCATTGGTCACGCTGCCGCCCATTTGCGCGAGCCGGTTTTGCCGTTCCGGGCTCCGGTAACCTTCCAGCAACGCCATTTCGTAGCCGTATTGCTCGTGCATGATCTTGTAGACCAGCAGCAAGCGCGTGCGGAAATCCGGATCCAGCAGATTCCAGTCGCGGCTCGCGTCCTTCAGCGCCGGCCGCACCTGCTCGACTTCCTTGGTGGCAAAGACTTCCGGCGGCAACGGCGGAGGCGGCACGAGCTGCTCGCCCTGCAGCAGGGCAGCGATCTTCTCGTCGGGCACGCGCGCCGTGTCGTCGTACTGAAATAATTGCCGGCCGCGTAACGCAATGGCGACCAATGGCGGCGTCGCAAGAATACCTGTCGAGACCATAATCAGCAAGCGCCGCCGAATCAGTAAATTTTGCACGCCGTTTAAAGCATCCCGCGTAACGCTTGCCGATTTAACAATCTGACTGCGGGTGCGTACCGCGCGATCGTTCGCACGGCGTGTCAGACGGCCGTGAAATTGCGCGACGGAATCAAAAACGGTCGCGCGGACACCTGGTAAAAGCAACAGCGCCGCGATGGCGACGGCGAGGGTGAAATAGGCGACGAGTGCGACGGCAATCAATGAAATCCCCGGAAATTGGAATTGATTGTGTTTTGCAATGCTTGCTCTTAGAATCAGGCCTGCTCCGAGAGGCCGGTCTATATTATCGCGGCGAATTAAACCAGGATTCAATGAGACGCTGAATGAGTGCGCCGGACAATTCAAATTCCAAAACACCGCCCAGCCTGCTGTCCGATCAGAAACCGGCCGGCGGGCCCCAGAGTTCGCGCATTCTCGCGAATCTGGAGGGCCGTGTCACGCCGCCGGCTGAGCCGCCGCGCCGTTCGCTGAAGGCGCCGATCGCGGCAGTCGTCGCGCTGGTGGTCGCGGTAGGCGGCTGGGGCGCATGGCGTTTGCAGCAGCCGGGCGACAGCACGACGGCCGTCGCCGCGGCGCCCGCGCAACCGGCGGC
>NZ_JAAGPL010000334.1:0-5471 GCF_017104785.1 Burkholderia sp. Ac-20353
CGTCCGCACGCCGGCGCCTGCACCCATGCCGCAATCCGGCGGAAACATGCGTGCGCCGGGCCCGCCAGCGGTGATGCATGCGCCGAATCCGCAGGCCCAGATGCATGCGCCGAATCCGCCGGCCGTGATGCATGCGCCGGCGCCCAACGTCGGCGCGGTCGTCGTGATGCCGCCGTCAGGCCATCAGGGTGGCGGTGGTGGTGGCGGCGGTGAGCGAGGCAGCTTCGGCGGCCGGCAAGGCGGCAGCGGCGGGGGCGGCGGCGCCCACGGCGGCGATTTCCGGCACGAGTGACGCCGGACGGGCTTGACATCGCACGCGTGGACCCTGCGTTACAGCATCCGGGCCAGCACGCCGTCCTTCATGAAGAACCGGTGCGCGAGCGCCGCGCACGCGTGCAGTCCGATCAGGATCGCGAGCGCGGTGGCCCACGCGCTGTGCAACTCGCCGATCGATGCGCCGAGCGAGTGTGGCGCG
Source organism: Burkholderia sp. Ac-20353 (assembly GCF_017104785.1). Taxonomy (NCBI): domain Bacteria; kingdom Pseudomonadati; phylum Pseudomonadota; class Betaproteobacteria; order Burkholderiales; family Burkholderiaceae; genus Burkholderia; species Burkholderia sp. Ac-20353. The sequence goes on from NZ_JAAGPL010000334.1 coordinate 476, forward strand.
GCGATCGTCGGCAGGGTCAACCAGTGGCCGACGCCGATCTGCCAGGTGCGGCCGTTCGCGTTCAGCCAGCCGAGCAGCGGCACCGCGAGCAGCGACACGTACAGCAGCTTGTGCGTGACGCTCGCCACGAACGCGAGCGCCGGGTGCTGCTCGACCGGCGCGATCGGCCGGCGCGCGCCCGACCACAGCAGGCGCGGCACCGCGATCAGCAGCAGCAATACGCCGAGATTGACGTGCAGCAGCACGAGCCCGAGCGGCGGCGCGGTGCCGTGGACGTCCGGCATCGTCCAGCCGAGCGCGAACTGGGCGGCGACCAGCAGCACCATGCACCAGTGGAACAGGCGCGTGAGCCGGTCGTAACGGGCTGTCAGGCGGGTGGTATCGGACGTGGCGGACGCGGTGGACGTGTCGGACATGGCGGACTCTTCTGACGAATGTGGGGCGCGGCGGTCGATGCGGCCCTGAACGAGGGCCGGACTGCCGACGCGTCCATCATCGATCCGCGCACCTTATGGGAACGTTAAGATCCCTCCAACGCGCGCACGCATCAATCGAGCAGCGTCAGGATTTCGTCATACAACGGCCGCGGCACGCGCACACCGTGTGCGACGCTGCGCGCGCGGGCGTCGAAGCGCCGTTGCGACGGCAGCCGCGCGCCCTGCGCGACGATCGATTCGAGCATCCGCTCGCCGCGCGCGAGCCCCGCGTCGAGATCGTCGCCGAGGAACACCTTCGGATCGAACGCGATCACGAGCTCGCCATGACACGGTGTCGCGCCGACGCCTTCGTCGAATGCCATCGACTCCTGGCTCGTCATGTCGCCGATCAGCGCGCCGCCGAGCAGCTCGACCATCGCCGCGAGCGCCGAGCCCTTGTGGCCGCCGAACGTGCGCATCGCGCCCTGCAGCGCAGCCTTCGGATCGGTGGTCGGCTGGCCGTCCGCATCGATTGCCCAGTGCGGCGGAATCGGCTTGCCTTGCTTCGCGTGCAGCTCAATGTCGCCGCGCGCGATCGCGCTGGTCGCGAAATCGAACACGAACGGCACGCCGCCCGGCCGCGGCCACGCGAATGCGATCGGATTGGTGCCGAACACCGGCTGGTTGCCGCCTTCCGGCGCGACCCAGCTATGGCTCGGGTTCATCGCGATCCCGGCGAGGCCGGCGGCGGCGATCGCCTCGACTTCCGGCCACAGCGCCGAGAAGTGGTAGCAATTGTTGATGACCAGCGCCGCGATGCCGTGCTGCTTCGCCATGTCGACGAGCACCGGGAGGCCCGTCTCGAAGCTCAGCAGCGAAAAGCCGCGATGCGCATCGACCGCGACGATCGACGACGACAGCCGGCGCAGCGTCGGCACGGCCTGCGGATCGACCTTGCCTTTCTTCAGCGAGCGCACGCAGACGAGCAGCCGGTAGACGCCGTGCGAATGGCATTCGTCGCGCTGGCCTTGCGTGATCACGTTCGCGATCGCGCGCGCGTGTGCGTCGGACATCCCGTGGTGGGTCAGCACGCGCAGCGCGAGCGCGTGCACGTCGTCGAGCGACAGGACGACTTCGTTCGCGTCAGACATCTTGAGTCTCCTTCGGCAGGACCATCACGCCGTCGATCCGCTGCGCGACGTGCAGCGGGTTGCCGTCGCGGATCGCTGCGGGCAGCAGTGCGGCCGGCACGTCCTGATACGAGACGGGCCGCAGGAAGCGTTCGATCGCGCGCGCGCCGACCGACGTCGTGCGCGTGTCGGACGTCGCCGGGAACGGGCCGCCGTGCACCATCGCATGCCCGACCTCGACGCCGGTGCCGAAGCCGTTGACGAGGATACGGCCGGCCTTGCGTTCGAGCGTCGGCAGCAGCTTCGCGAACAGCGGCGCGTCGCCGTCGGCGAGATGCGCGGCGATCGTCAACTGGCCTTCGAGCGACTTCAGCACGCGGTGCAGCGTGTCGGCGTCCGGGCAGCGCACGATCAGCGATGCGGGGCCGAACACTTCGTCGCGCAGTTCCGGACGCGCGATAAACGCATCGGCGGACGTAGCGAACAGCGCGGCGCGCGCCTGGAAGCGGTCGCCTTCGACGCCTTCGGCGAGCGTGTCGACTGCGTCGTGCGTGCGCAGCTTTGCGACGCCTTCGGCATAGCTCGCGTGGATGTGTGGCGTCAGCATCGTCTGCGCGGCAGCCGCGCGGACGGCGGTAGCAGCGGCCGCTTCGAACGCGCGCAGCGCGGGCCCGTCGATGCCGAGCACGAGGCCCGGGTTCGTGCAGAACTGGCCGGCGCCGAGCGTCAGCGACGCGACGAACTGCTGCGCGATCGCATCGTGCCGCGCGGCGAGCGCGTCGGGCAGCAGCAGCACGGGGTTGATCGAGCTCATTTCCGCATAGACGGGAATCGGCTCGTCGCGCGTGGCCGCGATATGCATCAGCGCGACGCCGCCGCGCCGCGAGCCGGTGAAGCCGACCGCCTTGATGCGCGGATCGGCAACGAGCGCCTGGCCGATCTCACGCGATGCGTCGAACAGCAGCGAGAACACGCCGGCCGGCAATCCGCATTCGTGCACCGCCTGCTGGATCGCACGGCCGACGAGTTCCGACGTGCCCGGATGCGCGGAATGCGCCTTGACGATCACCGGGCAGCCGGCTGCGAGCGCGGACGCCGTATCGCCGCCCGCGACCGAAAACGCGAGCGGGAAGTTCGATGCGCCGAACACGGCAACCGGCCCGATCGCGACGTTGCGCAGCCGCAGGTCGACGCGCGGCAGCGGCTTGCGGTCGGGGCGGGCCCGATCGATGCGGGCATCGACGAAGCCGCCGTCGCGCGCGACCGCCGCGAACAGCCCGAGCTGGCCGACCGTGCGGCCGCGCTCGCCTTCGATGCGGGCGCGCGGCAGCCCCGATTCGGCGACGCAGCGCTCGATCAGTTCGTCGCCGAGCGCGATGATGTTGCGGCCGATTGCTTCGAGAAACGCGGCGCGCGCTTCGGGGCTCGTCTCGCGATAGGTGTCGAACGCATCGTCGGCGAGCGCGCAGGCCGTCTCCAGGTCGTGCAGGCTCGCGCCGCCGAACGCGGGTTCGAGCCGTTCGCCGGTCGCGGCGGCGATCGCGTGGAGGGTGCCGTTCTGCCCGGTGACGGCAGCGGAGCCGATCAAAAGCTGACCTGTGAGTCGCATGGTTTTCCTCGAAAAAATGCGGGCCGGGCGCACGGCCCGGCCGATGGGGGAAGGGAAGAAGGGGAAGGGGGCGTCAGCACTCGTCGTCGTCGAGCTGCAGCTTCGCGGACGGCACGCCGGTATGCGAGCCCCAGTAATAGATGACGAGCGCGATCGCCACGACGACAAGCGTGTCGTAAGGATGCGCGAGCTGGCCCGTGCCGCCGAAGCCGCCGAAATACGACGCGACGATCATCGCCGCATAGAACGCGATCAGCCACGCCGACGAGCGCACCTGTTCTGCGAGGCTCAGGTGCGCGGTCGGCACCCAGCGGCGGCATGCGAGATAGATGACGAACATCGCGATCTGCAGGCCGAGCAACCAGGACACGGTGCTCCAGCCCGACCAGTAGACGATCAGCGCGGCGATCACGAACGATGCGGGGCCCGTGATCGCGAACGCGCTCGCGCGGAACGGCCGCGGCAGGTCGGGCGCATTGCGGCGCAGTGCGGCGACCGACACGGGCGCGACCGCGTAGCTGAGCACCAGCGCGGCCGACACGATGTTGATCAGCGCTTCCCACGACGGGAACGGCATCGTCCAGAAGATCGCGAGGCCGAAGGTCAGCCACAGGCCCGCGCGCGGAATGCCGGACGCTTCGTCGATGCGCGTGAAGACCTTGAAGAAGGTGCCGGTCTTCGCCCAGCCGTAGACGACGCGCGGCGTCGCGTTCATGTAGATGTTGCCGCAGCCGCTCGGCGAGATCATCGCATCGGCGACGACCATCACCGCGAGCCAGCCGACGCCGAGCGCGAGCGCAATGTCGCGATACGGCAGCGAGAACGCCTTGCTGACGTCGTGCCAGCCGGCGGCGAGCATGTCGGTCGGGATGCTGCCGATGAACGCGATCTGCAGCAGCACGTAGATCAGCGTCGACAGCAGGATCGACAGGATCAGCGCGATCGGGATCGTGCGCTGCGGATTGCGCACCTCGCTCGCGACCGACACGATCGGCGTGAGCCCGAGGTACGCAAAGATGATGCCGCCGGCCGACACGGCCATCTCGATGCCCGGCATGCCGAACGGCGCGAAGCCGTGGATCGTCAGGTTCGCGGGCTTGAAGAACGTGAACAGCACCGCGATCACCGACAGCGGGACGACGAACTTGAAGATACTGATGATGTTGTTCGCCTTCGCGAACGTCTTCACGCTCGAATAGTTCAGGTAGAAGAAGAAACCGAGGAGAGCTGCCTGCACGAGCCAGCCGAGCGTGGTCGGATCGCTCGATCCGGCGACGGTCAGCCCCGGAAACCACGCGGCCGCGTACTGGCGCGCGGCGACGACTTCGATCGCGATCAGGCTCGAAAAGGCGATCAGCGTGATGAAGCCCATCAGGTAGCCGAGCAATGGGCCGTGCGAGAACACCGGATAGCGCACGACGCCGCCCGCGCGCGGCAGCGCGGCGCCGAGTTCGCAGTAGACGATGCCGAGCAGCAGCACCGCGAAGCCGCCGAGCAGCCACGAGAAGATGCCGGCCGGGCCCGCGATCGTCGACACGTGACTTGCGGCGAACAGCCACCCCGAACCAAAGATGGCGCCGAGACCGATGAACGTGAGGTCGGTCAGCGACAGCTGTTTCTTGAACTTGCCGTGACCCGCGTCGGGGTGCGCGGAACGGGAAAGCGGCACGGACGGTTGTGCATTGCCTTGGCCTGGCATGGGCTTGTCTCCTATGGGATTGTCGGCACAGGCGGAAATCGCGCCGCGCTCTGACGGAGCTGCGGCGCGCGCCTGCCGGCCGGCGACGCCCGGTTCGAACGACCGGGGCGGGCCGCGGGGCGTTCACGCGCGACGCGGGCTG
>NZ_JAAGPL010000335.1:0-5276 GCF_017104785.1 Burkholderia sp. Ac-20353
TCCGCCTCGATCGCGGTGCGCGTCGGCGTTTCCTGCGCGACACGCGCGACGAGCGCGAGCACATCCGGGTATGGGCTGGCGAGCGGCGCGCCGCGCAGGATCGACAGCGGCGGCAGGTCGCCGAGCAGCGGTGCCAGCGGTGCGTCCGGCGCGAGTCCGGCAAACGCGTCCAGCCAGCCCGCGAGGCTGCGCGCATATGCGGCGAGCCGCGCCGCATCGTACGCGTTCGGATTGCCCTCGAGCGTGATATGCCACGCGCCGCCACGCACCGCGACCGTCACGTTCAGGTCCTTCACGGGGCCGCCGCTGACCGCGCGCGTGTCGCTCGCGAGCCCGTCGAACGCGACCTGCCGCTCGAACGGCATCACGTTGACCGCCTGGTTGAACAGGAACGCATCGCGCTCCAGCAGGCCGAGGTCGCCGCGAATCCAGCCATACCGGTAGTACAGGTGCGGCCGGATCGCGCGCAGCCGCCCGGCCGTCTCGGCCGCGAGCGCGCGCGGCGACCGGTCGGCATCGACGTGCACGCGAAACGGCACGATGTTCATCGCCATGCACGGCACGCCGAGCGCTGGCGTGCCGAGCCGGTTCATCACCGGCAGGCCGAACGTCAGGTCGCGCTGGCCGCCCTGCTTCGCGAGCCAGATGCCGATCGCGCACAGCAGCCACGCATTCCAGTCGACGTCGAGCCGCTCGGCGGCTGCGCGCAGTGCGTGCACGCGCTCGCCGTCGAGCGCGAGCGTTTCGCGCAACGCGTCCGCGCCGACCTCTTGCTGCGGCGCGAGCACGAGCGGTGCCGGCACGTCGCGCAGGTGCGCGTGCCAGAACGTACGATCTGCGTCGAAACCACCGCTCGCGCGGTAGCGTGCCTCCGCGTCGACGACGCGATCGACCCGCCAGTCCGGCAGCGCGGGCGGCGCCGCGCCCGTGACGCGCGCGTTGTAGCGGGCCGCGACCGCCTGCTGGAGCAGGCTGTAGCCGAAGCCGTCGAGCGCGATGTGATGAACCTGCAGATACCACCAGTGCCGCGTCGGCGACAGCCGCAGCAGCGCGGTGCGGTACAGCGGATCGGCCGTCACGTCGCAGCGGATCGACAGCGACGACCGCATCCACGCGCACGCGGCCTGCGCGGGATCGGGTTCCGACGAGAAATCGACGAGCGGCAGCCGCGCACATGGCGGCAGGCGGCGCTGCCACAGCGCGTCGTCGGTCCACGCGAAGCGCATGTGCAGCGCGTCCGCGTGGTCGAGCACCGTCTCGACGCTGTCGGTCAGCGCGGCGACGTCGAGCGGGCCGTCAAGCGCGATCGTCTCGGCGGTCAGGTAGCCCGGATCGTCGGGATCGACCTGCTGCGCGACCCAGATTCCGTATTGCGCGGACGTGGCGCGCAGCGGTCGGTCTTCGAGTTGCATGAAAGGGATTGCCACGAAAAATCGTTGATCGGGAAACGGGCCTCACGGGTCACGCGCGTCACGCGCGGCGCCACGCGACGACGAGCTGCGAGTTGCGCGACATCAGCGCGAGGTGCTCGTCCATCACGTACTGGATCTGTTCGAGCTTGTCCTCGGCGTCGGCCTCGCAACGCACGCTCAGCACATCGTCGGCGCGCACCATCCGGCACACACCGTACGGGAAATCGACCGTCGCGCGGTGCGCGTCGAACACGACCGGCACCTTGATCGCGTAGTGCTTGCAGAGCTTGAACAGCACGCGATCGGCCTGCGGCAGCGTGAGCTCGGCGGTACTGACGAACGGCGCCGGCTGGACGTCCGGGATCGACGGCGCCGTCATGCGCTCACCTGCGCGGTGCGCTGCAGCAGACGCGTCCACGCGTCGAGCGTCGGTGCCTCGGCAAGCTGCACGAACGTGACGTCGTGTCCGGCGGATCGCCAGGTTTCCAGGAGCATCATCATGCGCACCGAATCGAGCCCGCAGTCGAGCAGGTTGTCGCCCGCGCGCAGATCGGCGACCGGCACCCGCAGGCTGTGCGCGACCTGTGCGGCAATTTCCGCGAGCATCGGCGACGCGACGTCGCGCACCGCCGCGCCGACCAGTTCACCGGTGGTCGCAACCTTGCCGCAACGCCTCGCCACGTAGTCGAGCGCCATCCGGTGCTCGCGCTCGGAGAAGTCCGCGAGCGCATCGGCGACGAAGAACGGGCGGACGTCCCGCATGAACGCTTCGCACGCGGTCATCAGGCAGCCGATATGCGCGTAGATCCCGCAGATCACGAGCTGGTCGCGCCCCTGCTCGCTCAGCAGGTGGTCCAGATCCGAGCGCTGGAACGCGCTGTAGCGCCACTTGTCGAGCACCGTGTCGCCCGGCGCCGGCGCGAGCGCGTCGCAGATCGATTCGCGCGACGGATGCGCGGTGAGCCCGGGCCCCCACATGTCGGTCAGCAGCGCGCGCTGCTCGGGCGTCTGCGCCGCCGATTGCGCGGTGTAGCACACCGGCATTCCAGTCGCATGCGCGAAGTCGATCAGCCGACGCACGTTCGCCAGCAGCGCCGGCACCGGTGCCGCGTCGCGATCGTAGAAGTCGAGGAAGTAGTCCTGCATGTCGTGCACGAGCAACGCGGCGCGCGGCGGCTCGAAACCCCAGGTCACGCGGTTCGCCGGCAGCTCGGCCGGCATCGGATAGGAAGGAATCTTCGGAATGGCCATGATGGAGTGCTGTTGAATGATTCGATGCGCGGGCGATGCGTGCCGCCCGCGCGTGTGTGCATGCGTATGTGTCATGCCGCCGCGCTCAACTGCGCCGCGATGCGCTCGCGCAGCGCGCGCTTGTCGATCTTGCCGACCGGCGTCTTCGGGAACGCGTCGACGAATTCGATCCGGTCGGGCACCTTGAACGCGGCGACGCCCTGCTCGCGCACGAACCGGATCAGATCCGCCGCGCCCGGCGCCGGCGTGCCGCGGATCACGTACGCGCAACTGCGCTCGCCGAGATACGGATCGGGCATCGGCACGAGCGCCGCATCGACGATGCCAGGATGCGCGAGCAGCAGGTGCTCGACCTCCTCGGCGGGAATCTTCTCGCCGCCGCGGTTGATCTGGTCCTTCGCGCGCCCTTCGACGACCAGATGGCCGGTCTCCGTGACCCGCACGCGATCGCCGGTGCGATAGAAGCCGTCCGGGGTAAATGCGCGCGCGTTGTGCGCGTCCGCTTCGTAGTAGCCGCGGATCGTGTACGGGCCGCGCGTCAGCAGGTGGCCAACCTCGCCCGGGGCGACCGGACCATCGTCGTCGTCGACGATGCGGATCTCGTCGTCCGGCGAGATCGGCCGCCCCTGCGTGCCGGTCACAACGTCGCGCGGATCGTCGAGCCGCGTGTAGTTGACGAGCCCTTCGGCCATCCCGAACACCTGCTGCAGCTGCGCGCCGAAACCATCGGCCGCGCGCGCCGCGAGCGCGGGGTCGAAGCGTGCGCCGCCGACCTGCACGAGTTCGAGGCTCGCGAGCGCGCCCCACTGTCGCTCCACGGCCGCGAGCCACACCGGCACCAGCGGCGGCACGAGCGCGACGACCGTCACGCGCTCACGCTCGATCAGCGGGAACGCGGCGTCCGGGCTCGCGCCGTCGCACAGCACGACCGTGCCGCCTGAGTGCAGCACGCCGAACGAGCCCGGCGAGCTGAGCGCATAGTTGTGCGCGGCCGGCAGCGCGGCGAGATACACGCTGCGCTCGGTCAGCCCGCAGATGCGCGCGCTTTCGCGCACGCTGTACAGGTAGTCGTCGTGGGTGCGCGGGATCAGCTTCGGCGTGCCGGTGCTGCCGCCCGACAGTTGCAGGAACGCGACCTCGCCCGCAGCCGGCCCCGGCGGCAGCGCGAAATGCGCCGGCGCGTCGGCCAGCGCGAGGTTCGCATTGCCGGGTGCCGTGAACAGTACGTGGCGCAGCGTCGGCGCATCGGCCAGCACGTCGCGCGCGAGTGCCCGGTAATCGAAACCGCCGTGCCGCTCGGCCGCGACGTACGCGACCGCCTGCGCGTGCCGGCAGAAGAAGCCGATCTCGCGCCGCCGATGCGCGGGCAGCGCGAATACCGGCAGCGCGCCGATCCGGAACAGCGCGAACGTGACCGCGAAGAACGCGACGCAGTTCGGCAACTGCACGACCACGCGGTCGCCGGGCACGATGCCGCGCGCGGTCAGCGCGCGGGCGACACGTGTCGCTTCGTCGGCGAGCGTGCGATACGACCAGCGGATGTCGTCCTGCACGAGCGCGACGCGCTCGCCGTACTGTGCAACACGTTCATCGAGCCATTGCGCGAACGATTGCCCGCGCCAGTAGCCTTTCTCGCGATACGTGGCGGCGAACGCATCCGGCCACCGCGTGCCGTGCGCGCGCATCATGCTGCCCTCCCGCCGGGCCGCCCCAAGGGAGGCAGCCGCCCCCTCGGGGGGCAGCGAACGAACGTGAGCGTGGGGGCTGTTCATTCTGCCTCCGGCGCGACGTCGTGGCTCACGCCGAGCGCGTCGAGCATCGTCCGGAATTTCGCGGCGGTCTCCGCACACTCGCCGTCGGGCGTCGATTCACCGACCACGCCCGCGCCCGCATAGAGCCGCAGCGAGCGGTCGTGCGCTTCCGCGCAGCGGATCGTCACCACCCATTCGCCGTCGCCTTGCGTATCAACCCAGCCGAGCATCCCCGCGTAGAAGCCACGATCGAACGGCTCCGCGTCGCGGATGCACGCACGGGCGGCCGCACGCGGCGCGCCGCAGACGGCCGGCGTCGGATGCAGCGCGAGTGCGAGCGTCAGCGCGTCGGCGTCGGTTTCGCCGCGCACTTCGGTCGACAGGTGCCACATCGTCTCGGTGTGGATCAGCGACGGGCGCGCGGGCACGTCGAGACGCCGGCACAACGGCGCGAGCGCGTCGCGCACCGCGTCGACGACGACCCGATGCTCGTCGAGATCTTTCGCGGACGCGAGCAGCGCGTCCGCGCGGCGGCGATCCTCGACCGGGTCGCGGCTGCGCGGCGCCGAGCCCGCGAGCGGATTCGCGCGCACGATGCCGCCGAAGCGGTTCACGAGCAGCTCCGGGCTCGCGCCGAGCAGCGTGCGGCCGGCGCCGAGATCGACGGAGAACGTATAGCCGTGCGGATTGCGGGCCGCGAGCCGCGCGACGAGCGGCGCGACGTCCACCGGCCGTTCGCCGCTGATCTCGAGCGTGCGTGCCAGCACGACCTTGTCGAGCTCGCCCGCGCGAATGCGGGCAACGGCCTGCGCGACCGCGTCCGCATAGACGTCCGCCGACGGCACCGCACGCGTCGCATGGC
>NZ_JAAGPL010000336.1:0-5331 GCF_017104785.1 Burkholderia sp. Ac-20353
GCCGCGGCGCGGGAACCCGCGTAGCGCGGCGCGCCGAACAACGATTCAAAACCTGAATCGATCAAGTCATGAATTGGCATGAAAGCGGAATATTCGCCATGCAAGAATGCCCGTGACGTTCTCGATCGTCGCGCGTCGCTGCGACGCTAGAGGCGTCCGGCCGACGCGCGGGCGGCGGGCATCCGCCTGATCCGCGCCGCCGGCCGGCAGCACCGACACGAGATCGAGCGCGCCCGACGCGCCGGCCGCCCGGCGGCACCCTTCCGCTATCGGAGGAGACAACATGAATCCGCTTCACGCGTTGCCGGCTTCCGCGTCGGCGACGGTCGCGCGCACCCGCGTGCGCTGGCTCGTGCTGGCCGCGCTGTTCGCGGTCACGACGATCAACTACGCAGACCGCGCCGCGATCTCGATCGCGGGCCCGAGCCTCGCCCGTGCGCTGCACCTGAGCCACGTGCAGATCGGCTTCATCTTTTCCGCGTTCGGCTGGTCGTACGTCGTCGCGCAGCTGCCGGGCGGCTGGCTGCTCGACCGCTACGGGTCGCGCATCGTCTACGCGTTCAGCATCTTCTTCTGGTCGCTGTTCACGCTGCTGCAGGGCGCGATCGGCTTCTTCGGCGGCGGCGCCGCGTTTGCGCTGCTGTTCGCGCTGCGCTTTTGCGTCGGCGCGGCCGAGGCGCCGTCGTTCCCGGCCAACAGCCGGATCGTCTCCGCGTGGTTCCCGGCGCCCGAGCGCGGTACCGCATCGGCGATCTTCAACGCGGCGCAGTATGCGGCGACCGTCGTGTTCGCGCCGCTGATGGGCTGGCTCGTGCACGCGTTCGGCTGGCAGTCGGTGTTCGCGGTGATGGGCGTGCTCGGCTTCGCGTTCGTCGCGGTGTGGAACCGCACCGTGTACGACCCGAAGGACCACCCGCGCATCAATCGCGCCGAACTCGACTATCTCGCCGACGGCGGCGCGCTCGTCAACATCGATCAGGCGACCGGCCAGCGCGACGGCGGCCCGCAGTTGCGCCACGTGAAGGCGCTCTTGAGGAGCCGGATGCTGATCGGCGTCTACGTCGCGCAGTACTGCATCAACGCGCTGACCTATTTCTTCATCACCTGGTTTCCCGTCTATCTCGTACAGGCGCGCGGGATGTCGATCCTCAACGCCGGGCTCGTCGCATCGATCCCGGCGGTGTGCGGGTTCCTCGGCGGCATCCTCGGCGGCGTCGTGTCCGATGCGCTGCTGAAGCAGGGCGTGTCGCTGTCGGTTGCACGCAAGGTGCCGATCGTCATCGGCATGCTGCTGTCGATGTCGATGGTGATCTGCAACTACACCGAGTCGCACGTGCTCGTCGTGCTGTTCATGGCGCTGTCGTTCTTCGGCAAGGGGCTCGGCGCGCTCGGCTGGGCCGTCAACGCCGACACCGCGCCGCGCCAGATCGCCGGCCTGAGCGGCGCGCTGCTCAACACCTGCGGCAACCTGTCGAGCATCACGACGCCGATCGCGATCGGCTATATCGTCGACCGCAGCGGCTCGTTCAACGGCGCGCTCGTCTATGTCGTCGCGCACGCACTCGTTGCGGTGATCTGTTACGTGTTCGTCGTCGGCGAGATCCGCCGCGTCGAGCTGGAATGAACGACGCGGGCTCGCGCCGGCATGCCCGGCCGCCCGCGCCAAACAGCGATCCAGACAGCAATCCAACCAGCAATCAGGAGCGAAGCGATGTCCGAACCCCGCAGCGCCGGCCCGACGCCGGGCACCCCGCTGGTGACGCGCATGCAGGTGATCCCCGTCGCCGGGCGCGACAGCATGCTGCTGAACCTGTGCGGCGCGCACGCGCCGTTCTTTACCCGCAACCTCGTGATCCTCGCGGACAGCAGCGGGCGGACCGGCGTCGGCGAAGTGCCGGGAGGCGAAGGGATCAGGCAGGCGCTCGAGCGAATGACCGCTCTCGTGGTCGGCCAGCCGATCGGGCGCTACCAGGCGATCCTCAATGCGGTGCGCGCGGCGCTGTCCGGTGGCGGTGCTGCGGGCGCGACGGCCGGCCGCGCGATCCGGCACGAGGTGACGTCGGCCGGCGAAGCCGCCGTGCTGCGGCAGCCGCACGAGATCAACCTGCGGTTCGACAACGTGATCACTGCGATCGAGGCCGCGCTGCTCGACCTGCTCGGCCAGTGCCTCGACGTGCCGGTCGCGGCGCTGCTCGGCGAAGGCCAGCAGCGCGACGCGGTGCCGATGCTCGCGTACCTGTTCTACATCGGCGACCGGCGCCGCACCGACCTGCCGTATCGCGACGAAACCGGCGCGCGCGATGCATGGTTCCGGCTGCGCAACGACGAGGCGCTGACGCCCGCGGCGATCGCGCGGCAGGCGGAGGCGGCGGTCGAACGCTACGGGTTCGCCGATTTCAAGCTGAAGGGTGGCGTGATGGCGGGCGCCGACGAGATGGACGCGATTGCCGCGATCAAGGCGCGCTTTCCCGATTCACGCGTGACGCTCGACCCGAACGGCGCGTGGTCGCTCGACGACGCGGTCGTGCTGTGCCGCGGACAGGGCCACCTGCTCGCGTATGCGGAAGACCCTTGCGGCCCGGAAGCCGGTTATTCGGGACGCGAGGTGATGGCCGAATTCCGCCGCGCGACCGGGATCCCGACCGCGACCAACATGATCGCGACCGACTGGCGGCAAATGAATCACGCGGTGAGCCTGCAGGCGGTCGACATCCCGCTCGCCGATCCGCATTTCTGGACGATGCAGGGCTCGGTGCGGCTCGCGCAGCTGTGCCGCGACTGGGGGCTCACGTGGGGCTCGCATTCGAACAATCACTTCGACGTATCGCTCGCGATGTTTACGCATGCGGCGGCTGCCGCGCCGGGCACGATCACCGCGATCGACACGCACTGGATCTGGCAGGAAGGCGATGCGCGGCTCACGCGCGAGCCGCTCGAGATCGTCGGCGGCAAGGTGGCCGTGCCGGAGCGGCCGGGGCTCGGGATCGAGCTCGACATGGCGCAGGTGGAAGCCGCGCATGCGCTGTACCGGCAGGTCGGCGGCACTGCGCGCGACGATGCGGTCGCGATGCGCTACCTTGTGCCCGGGTGGACGTACGATCCGAAAAGGCCGAGTTTCGGGCGGGGGTGACGGGGCGGTGGCGCTTGGCGGCGGGCAATGCGACCTGCGACAGAGGCGGGACTCGGCCGGCCGGTATCGGCGCCGCGCCGACCAAACAAAAAGGGCCCGATCTTGCGATCGAGCCCTTCGAAATCTGTTGGTGGAGCGGAGGAGGATCGAACTCCCGACCTTCGCATTGCGAACGCGACGCTCTCCCAGCTGAGCTACCGCCCCAACAGACACTGATCATACACATGCATTTGCGCGCTTGGCAATAGGTGTCGATACAGCTGCCGTTACTTCGTCGGCGCCCCCGCCAGCACCCACTCAACGACCGAACGGACGTCCGCATCGCTCATACGCGGATGCGCGGGCATCGGAATCGCGCCCCACACGCCGGAGCCGCCCTCCTTCACCTTTTTCGACAGCTTCGTCACGGCCTGCGGGTCGCTCTTGTAGCGCGCCGCGATGTCCTTGAACGACGGGCCGACCAGCTTGCGATCGACCGCGTGGCAGCCCATGCACGCATTGCCGCGCGCGACCTTGAGGCCGTCGCCGACGTCTGCGTGCGCGACCGAGCCGAACGTGCCAAGCGTGCCCGCGACGAGCGCCGCGGCAACGGCGCCATGCATCCAGTGCTTCAGCGTCATTGCGGCACCGCCTTCGGGTTGCCCGGATGCACGTTGCTCGAATTCGAGATCGGCGCGGGCGGCTGCAGCGGCGTCGACGTCACCGACGTGTCGGGCACCGCGCCGACCGTCGCATTGTCCGCCGGCGCGGCCGACGTCGCGGCGGCGCCGCTCGCGGGCGTCGCCGCCTGCAGTGCCTGCGCATCCTGCGGCTTGACGTACTGGAACACCTTCACGACCTTCTCGACGCCCGGCACCTGGCTCGCGACTTCCGCGCCGCGGTTGCCTTCGTCAACCGTCACGAGGCCCAGCAGGTACAGATTGCCGCGCTCGCAGACGACCTTGTAGTTGTTCGCCGAGATGCCCTTCTCGCCGATCAGCGCGGTCTTCACGCGCCCTTCGAGGTACGAGTCGTTCGCGCGGTCCGACAGCGAGCTGGCCGGCCCGATCGCCAGCTCGTTGACGATGCCGTTCACGTTGTTGATGCCGCGCACGATGGCCTCGGCGCGCTGCTTCGACGCATCGTCGGGCACCTCGCCCGTCAGCAGCACGCGGCGGTTGAACACGGTCACGTTCACGTGCGCCTGGTCCGGCAGCCCGCTGTTGATCTGCGTCGTCGCCTTGACCTGGATCTCGCGGTCTTCCGTCTGCGCGCCGAGCGTGCGGCGATCGGTCGCGATCAGCGCGCCGCCGCCGGCCGCTGCGCCCAGCACCCCGAGCACGCAGCCCTGCAGCGACACGGCGAGCCCCGCCGTCAGCGCGGCAAGCAGCGTGGTTCTGACGAGCGTCTGTTTGACGCGGCTTGGTTTCATCGACGGCTCTCCTTCATTCAATCCTCACCCAGCAGCATCGCGTCGATGCCGTCGCACAGGCAGTGGATGGTCAGCAGATGGACTTCGTGGATGCGCGCCGCACGTTCGGCCGGCACGCTGATCGGGATGTCGGTGTCGGACAGCGCGGCCGCGAGCGCTTGGCTGCTGCCGCCCGTCAGCGCGACCACCGTCATTTCGCGCTCGTGCGCCTCGTCGACGGCGGCCAGCACGCGCGGCGACGCGCCGGTCGGGTCGAGCACCAGCAGGATGTCGCCGGTCTGCCCGAGCACGCGCACCTGCTGCGCGAACAGCTGCTCGGGCGCAGCCGCGCCGGTCAGGCCCGCATGGGACGCATCGGTGCCGAGCGCAATGGCGGGCAGGCCCGGCCGCTCGCGCTCGAAGCCGCCGACCAGCGACGCGGCGAGGTATTGCGCGGCGGCGGCCGACGGGCCGTCGCCGCATGCGACGATCTTGTTGCCGTTCGCCAGCGCGGCGAACATCGCGTCGACCGCGGCCGCGATCGGCAGCGACAGCGCGTCGACGGCTTCGAGGTGAAGCGCGACGCTAGCGCGGAAATGTTGCTGAATACGTTCGACTGACATCGATTCCTGATCGGGTACAACGCGTGATGGACATCGCGCGACATCATGAGTGCGGCGAGTTTACCGTACTCCGGGGCCTCGTCCGGGGGCCTGGCAAGAACTCTTTACATCTCGTCACAGCTCGCGGCCATATGTCGTCGCCATACGTCGCCGCTATACATCGCCGCTATACATCGTCGCTACACGTC
>NZ_JAAGPL010000337.1:0-5442 GCF_017104785.1 Burkholderia sp. Ac-20353
CGGCCGGGCCGCGCTGCTCGCACGCGGCGAACCGCCGCACGCGAACGCGGGCTGACCGGGCTCGCGCCGGTCGCGGTCGGCCGGCGACGGGAATCGCCGCGCGATCACCTTGCCCTTCCTGCCACCTGTTTAGTATTTTTAGTAAAAGCCATTACGCAGATTAGTGCTTTAAATCCGGGTATTTACGGAGCACACCCGGGCATCAGGCACAAATTTCGCGAGGTGTTTTACTATACAATCGCTTTCACCCTAAACAAATCCGGATCCCGAACGATGGGCACCACCATTCGCGACGTTGCGCGGGCGGCAGAGGTCTCGATCGGCACCGTCTCCCGCGCGCTGAAAAACCAGCCGGGCCTGTCCGAAACCACGCGCGCGCGCATCGTCGAGATCGCGCAGCGCCTCGGCTACGATCCCGCGCAGCTGCGGCCGCGCATCCGCCGGCTCACGTTCCTGCTGCATCGCCAGCACAACCGCTTTCCGGCCAGCCCGTTCTTCTCGCACGTGCTGCACGGCGTCGAGAACGCCTGCCGCGAGCGCGGCATCGTGCCGACGCTGCTCACCGTCGGCCCGAACGACGACGTGCTGCGCCAGATGCGCCCGCATGCACCCGACGCGATCGCGGTGGCCGGCTTCATGGAGCCGGAGACGATCGACGCGCTCGCCGCGACCGGCCGCCCGCTCGTGCTGATCGACCTGTGGGCACCCGGGCTGCGCTCGGTCAACATCGACAACGCGACCGGCGCCGCGCTCGCGATGCGCCATCTGCTCGCGACCGGCCGCACCCGCATCGCGTTCATCGGCGGCTCGCCCGCGCACTACAGCATCACGCAGCGCGCGATCGGCTACCGGCGCGCGTTCTTCGAAGCCGGCCGGCTGTTCGATCCCGCGTACGAAGTGACGATCGACGCCGGGCTCGATCCCGACACGGGCGCCGCGCGCGCGATGCAGCAGTTGCTCGACGCGCCGCGCCCGCGGCCCGACGCGGTGTTCGCATACAACGACGCGGCCGCGCTCGCCGCGCAGCGCGTGTGCATCGCGCACGGCCTGCGGGTACCGGACGACATCGCGATCGTCGGCTTCGACGACATCCCGGCCGCCGCGCACGCGCACCCGCCCCTCACGACGCTCGCGGTCGACAAGGAAGCGCTCGGCCGCCGCGGCGTCGAGCTGCTGCTCGCCGACGCCCCCGAGCACACCGAGATCTGCCTGCCCGTCGAGCTGATCGTGCGGGCCAGCAGCCAGCCCGCCGCGACGCCGGCATTCGACACCACGGTCACCGAATCATGAACATGCCCCCGGTCCACCCCAGCCCGGCGATGCCGGCCGCGCACGCGCAATCGGCCCCGTTCGTCGAGAGCTTCCGCGATCCGTCGTTCCTGCTGTCGCACGTCGAGGACACGCTGCGCTTCTACGCGCCGAACGCGCTCGACCCGACGGGCGGCTTCTACCACTACTTCCGCGACGACGGCAGCGTGTACAACCGCACGTCGCGGCACCTCGTCAGCAGTTGCCGGTTCGTCTTCAACTACGCGATGGCGTACCGGCATTTCGGCGATCCGCGCCATCTCGACTACACGCGCCACGGGCTGCGCTTCCTGCACGACGCGCACTGGGACGACGAACTGCAGGGCTACGACTGGGAACTCGACTGGCGCGACGGCGCGAAGCGCGCGACGCTCGACGGCACGCGGCACTGCTACGGCCTCGCGTTCGTGCTGCTCGCCGCCGCGCACGCGACGATGGCGGGCGTCGCCGAAGCGCGGCCGCTGATCGCCGCGACCTACGAGCTCGCCGAGCACCGCTTCTGGGATGCCGCCGCGGGCCTGTACGCGGACGACGCGTCGCCAAACTGGATCGTGTCGAGCTACCGCGGCCAGAACGCGAACATGCACATGACCGAGGCGCTGCTTGCCGCCTACGAGGCGACCGGCCACCTCACCTATCTCGATCGCGCGGAAAAGCTCGCGACGCATATCACGCAGCGCCAGGCGGCGCTGTCGGGCGGCCTCGTGTGGGAGCACTATCACGCGGACTGGTCGGTCGACTGGGACTACAACAAGGAAGACAGCTCGAACATCTTCCGGCCGTGGGGCTTCCAGCCCGGGCACCAGACCGAATGGGCGAAGCTGCTGCTGATCCTCGAACGGCACCGCCCGCTCGACTGGCTCGTGCCGCGCGCGGCCGAGCTGTTCGATGCGGCGCTCGCGCACGCGTGGGACGCCGAACACGGCGGGCTCTGTTACGGCTTCGGCCCCGACTTCACGATCTGCGACCACAACAAGTATTTCTGGGTGCAGGCGGAAACCTTCGCGGCAGCCGCGCTGCTCGGCGCGCGCACCGGCGCCGAGCGCTTCTGGGACTGGTACGACGAGATCTGGCGCTATAGCTGGGCGCATTTCGTCGATCACCGCTACGGCGCGTGGTACCGGATCCTCACCTGCGACAACCGCAAGTACAGCGACGAGAAGAGCCCCGCCGGCAAGACCGACTACCACACGATGGGCGCGTGCTACGACGTGCTCGCCACGCTAGCGCGCGCGGCGCGCAGCGAACCGACGCAATGACGGACCACGCATTCCCGGCGTTCGTGTCCGCCGGCGACATCCTCACCGACATGGTGCGCGCGGGCGACGCGCACTGGACGTCGGTACCGGGCGGCGCTGGCTGGAACGTCGCGCGCGCGGTCGCGCGGCTCGGCGTATCGAGCGCGCTCGCGGGCGCGATCGGCGACGACTGCTTCTCCGACGCGCTGTGGCGCGCGAGCGAGGTTGCCGGGCTCGATCTGCGCTTCCTGCAGCGCGTCGCGCGGCCGCCGCTGCTCGCGATCGTCCACGAAACGCGGCCGCCCGCCTACTTCTTCATCGGCGAGGCCAGCGCCGATCTCGCGTTCGATCCCGCGCGGCTGCCGGCCGGCTGGGCCGATCACGTGCAGTGGGCGCACTTCGGCTGCATCAGCCTCGTGCGCGAACCGCTCGCGGGCACGCTGCTCGCGCTCGCGGCCGACCTGCACGCGCGCGGCGTGAAGATCAGCTTCGATCCGAACTTCCGGAACCTGATGACGGCCGCGTACCGGCCGACGCTCGAGCGGATGGCCGGCCTCGCGGACCTGATCAAGGTATCCGACGAGGATCTGCGGCACCTGTTCGACGGCGGCAGCGAAGCCGATGCGATCGCGGCGCTGCGGGCGATGAACCCGCGTGCGGCGCTCCTCGTCACGCGCGGCGCGAACGCGGCGACGCTGTACGCGGACGGCGACGTTCACGAAGCGAGTCCGCCGCGCGTCGAAGTGGTCGATACGGTCGGCGCGGGCGACGCGTCGATCGGCGGGCTGCTGTTCAGCCTGATGGCGGCACCGCAGCGGCCGTGGCGCGCGCACCTCGCGTTCGCGCTCGCGGCCGGCGCCGCCGCGTGCCGTCACACGGGCGCGCACGCGCCGACGCTCGACGAGGTCGTCGCGCTGTTCGACGACTGACACGAACCGCTGTACAGGGTGCGGCGCAGTGCTACGATGAAGTGTCCTATTGCGGGAGAAGCGTCATGGACACCAACACGTTCACGAAGGGCATCTACACGGCCAAGGCGCACACCCAGCATTCCGGCACCGGGCAGTTCCAGGGCTACGTGATCCTGACCCGTGACGACGGGGACGATACCGAGAATGTGCGCTACGACGTGCACACGACGAGCCCCAACGAGGAAGAAGCGTTCAACGAGGCGAAGGCACTCGCGCACCGGATCCTCGGCGAAATAGAACTGTAACGCGCATCCGGCAGCCGCGAGCAAGGCGCCGCCGTCGCGCATCAGACGAGCCGCGCCACCATCGACACCAGCATCGTGATCACCAGCGTCGACATGAACGGAAACGGGTAGCGCCGCCCGCCGAGCGTCAGCGTCACGTCGCCCGGCAGCCGCCCGACGCCGAGCTTGCCGAGCCATGGCCAGCAGCGTGTGAGGATCATCACCGCGATGAACGACGCCATCAGCCAGCGCAGCATCGGTCGCTCCCGTCAGAGCACGTGCGAACGGTCGCCGCGCGCGAACGCGTCGAGCGTGCCGTCGATGCCGCGCGAGAACGCGATCACCTTGAACAGCTCGCCCATCTCCGCTTCCGAGATCAGCTTCTGCACCGCATTCGCGGCCGGCAGGAACTGCGTGACGTCGGACGGATCGATCGCGGCGAGCGCGTCGGTGATCCCCGCGTTGAGCAGGAAACGCGCCTGCGACGTATAGCCGAGCAGGTCCGCGCCGGTCGCGACGCCGGCCTCGTAGATACCGGAGAATTCGACGTGCGCGGTGATGTCCTGCAGGCCCGGGTACAGGAACGGGTCGTCGTGCGCGCGGTGGCGGTAGTGGCACATCAGCGTGCCGCGGTCGCGCTGCGGATGGTAGTACTCGTGCGCGGGAAAGCCGTAGTCGATCAGCAGCACCGCGCCGCGCGCGAGCATCGTGCAGACGGTGCGCGTGAACGCGAGCGCCGCCTCGTGCGTCTCGGTCACGTAGCCGTCGGCCGCATCGAGTGTCGTGAGCACCGGCGGCAGCCCGGCCGCCTCGACCGGGCGGTCGTCGAACACGAACGCCTGCCGCGCGTCGAGCGCGACGCCGCGTTCGCGCCATGCGCCGTCCGCCTTCGCGAACAGCCGCACCGGCATCGCGTCGAGCACCTCGTTGCCGACGACGACGCCGTCGAACCGCTCGGGCAGCGCGTCGAGCCAGCGCACCTTCGCCGCGAGGCCCGGCGCGGCGGCCGCGATCGTGTCGCGCTGCCGTTCGCGCAGCTCGCCGGACAGGTCGACGATCAGGTATTCGTCGAGCCCGGCCTCGAGCGCGTCGAGCGCCGCGAGCAGCCCCGCCGCGAGCTTGCCGGTGCCCGCGCCGAATTCCATCACGCGGCGCGTGCCGCTCGCCGCGAGCGCTTCGGCAACCGGCCGCGCGAGCGTCTGCGCGAACAGCGGCGACAACTCGGGCGCGGTGACGAAGTCGCTGCCGTCCTCGGCGCGGCGGCCGAACTTGCGGGCGCCGCCGCTGTAATAGCCGAGGCCGGGCGCGTACAGCGCCGTTTCCATGAAACCGGCAAACGGCAGCCAGCCGCCGGCCGCCGCGATCTCGCCACGCAGTTGCGCGGCAAGGGTTTCGGACTGCGCGAGCGCGTCAGGGCCGGGAGCAGGTAAACTAGCGGGTTCGTGAGCTTTCGGGTTCATCCCGGCATTGTAAATGACCGTTTCAGCCGATATGTCGCCCGCACGCGTGGTGCTCATCGCGGGCGCCGCGGACAGCGCAGCCGACGCCGCGTCGATCGGGCGCGCGCTCGCGACCGCGACGCTGCTGCCGTTCGCGTCGCTCGGCGACATCGTCGGCCACAAGCGCGTGTACGTCGCGGGCCTCGCGGTGTTCACGCTGGCGTCGCTCGGCTGCTCGCGCGCGTCCACGCTGCCGCTCCTC
>NZ_JAAGPL010000338.1:0-5419 GCF_017104785.1 Burkholderia sp. Ac-20353
CGGCCGCGGCGCGCGCGGCGGCCGCGTCGACGCCCGCGAGCCGTCCGCCGAAGCGCTCGACGTGACGGCGCGGCGGTCCATGTAGCAGGTCGATCGATGCGGCTCGCGCTCGTACTGATGGGAGGCGGCGCGCGTGCCGCGTATCAGGTCGGCGTGCTGAAGGCGCTGGCCGAGATCGCGCTCGACGCCGATCCGCAGCGGCGCACGCTGCCGTTCGCGGTCGTGTGCGGCTCGTCGGCCGGCGCGATCAACGCGACGTCGATCGCGAGCCACGCGGACGATTTCCCTCACGGCGTGGGTCGCCTGCTCGAATTCTGGGAGCACCTGCGCGCCGACTACGTGTACCGCACCGACTGGCTCGGCATCGCGGCCGCGGGCGCGCGCTGGCTCGCGACCGTGAGTTTCGGCTGGGCCGCGCGCCGCTCGCCGCGCGGGCTCCTCGACAACGCGCCGCTCGCGCATCTGCTGCAGCGCGAGCTGAGCTTTCACCGGATCGAGCAGATGCTCGAGGCGCGCCTCCTGCACGCACTGTCGGTGACGGCGCTCAGCTATTCGAGCGGCCGGCATCTCACGTTCTACCAGGCGGCCGAACCGATCCAGGCGTGGCGGCGCGCGCAGCGCACCGCGCGGCTCGTCGACCTGTCCGCGTCGCACCTGCTCGCGTCGTCGGCGATTCCGTTCGTGTTTCCGGCCGTGCCGCTCGTGCTCGACGGCCAGATCGAATACTTCGGCGACGGCTCGATCCGCCAGATCGCGCCGCTGTCGCCGGCAATCCACTTCGGCTCGGACGCGATCGTCGTCGTCGGCGCGGCCGATCCGCGGCCCGAGATCCCCGCCGCGAACGGCGGGGGCCTCGTGCGCGGCTACCCGTCGCTCGCGCAGATCGGCCAGCAGGTGCTCGCGAGCGTGTTCCTCGACTCGATCGGCTCGGACATCGAGCGGATCGAGCACATCAACCGGATGATCGCGCACCTGCCGCACCAGGTCGAAGTCGACAGCGGCTGGCGGCACGTCGACGTGCTCGCGATCGCGCCGTCCGAGCGCATCGAGCTGATCGCCGCCAAGCACCTGAAGCAGCTGCCGCTCTCCGTGCGCGGGCTGCTCGGCGCGGTCGGCGGCAGCCAGCCCGCGGGCGCGTCGTTCGCGAGCTACCTGCTGTTCGAGGCATCGTTCGCGCGCGAGCTGATCGAGCTCGGCTACCGCGACGGCTGTGCGCAGCGCGACACGCTCGCCGGCTGGATCGCGCGCGCGGACGGCGCGAGCGCGTCGCCGGCCGACGGGCCGACGGCCGGGGAAATGCGGGTCTGACGCGTTTCGGCCGGGTTTCGCCTGGATTTCGGTCGGGTGTCGGTTGCGTTTCGATTACGTGTTGGCTACGTGTTGATTACGTATCGGTTGCGTTTTCACGACGCATGGCCGCGACGCATCGCCGCACGGCGGCTGTCGGGAACCGACCGGACACCCGTCTCTGAACCGTCACGCACGCGTGATATCATGGCCGCCGCCGAATACACCATATCGAGCAGCCTGCCGGCAGCGGTGCCCCGCACGGGGCCGCGGACGGGCTCGCCAATGAAGCCGGCCAGTGGCCGGCCCCCACTCAGGCACGCGCGGCCCGTTCCGTTCGAGCGGAGCATGGCACGCAGCTTGCCCCACGGCGGCTTACGCGCCGCGCGGCTGAACGGATGCGAATCGCGCATCCGGGGGCCGGTTTCACGCGTAAAATTAGAGTCTTGGTTGCAAAAAGCGCATCGGCATGCGCATTTGCTGCAACGGTCACATTTGAGAGAAGTCGCATTGCGCAGAACAGGGGTGGGACCATCATGAACACCATGCTTTATCCGGAACTTTACAAGTCGCTCGAAGCCGTCCGCTGGGACATGGAGAAGGACATTCCGTGGGACAAGTTCGACGCTTCGCTGCTCACCGACGAGCAGGCGCGGACGATCAAGATGAACGCGATCACCGAATGGTCGGCGCTGCCCGCGACCGAGATGTTCCTGCGCGACAACCAGCACGACAGCGACTTTTCCGCCTTCATGAGCGTGTGGTTCTTCGAAGAGCAGAAGCACTCGCTCGTGCTGATGGAGTACCTGCGCCGCTTCCGGCCGGAGATGATGCCGACCGAGGAAGAGCTGCACGCGGTGCGCTTCCAGTTCGATCCGGCGCCGCCGCTCGAGACGCTGATGCTGCACTTCTGCGGCGAGATCCGCCTGAACCACTGGTACCGTTGCGCGGCCGAGTGGCACACCGAGCCGGTCATCAAGCAGATCTACGAAACGATCTCGCGCGATGAAGCGCGCCACGGCGGCGCGTACCTGCGCTACATGAAGAAGGCGCTGAACAATTGCGGCGACGTCGCACGCGCGGCGTTCGCGAAGATCGGCGTGCTGATGGCGTCGGCGCGCCGCACCGAGAAGCCGCTGCACCCGACCAACCTGCACGTGAACCAGGCGCTGTTCCCGCGCGACACCGTGCAGTCGCGCCTGCCCGATCCGGAGTGGCTCGAGCGCTGGCTCGACGAGCAGATCCGCTTCGACGGCGAGTGGGAGAAGAAGGTCGTCGAACGTATCCTGCACAACCTGTCGATCCTGTTCGAGCGCACGTTCGCGACCGCGCAGGAACTCAACCGGTACCGCAAGGAAGTCACGGGCCGTCTGCAGTCCGAAAGCGGCCCGTCTGCTGCGCAGCCGGCCTGACGTCCGGTCGCGCGTGGCCGGACCGGTGCCGGCCATGCGTTACAGGTCGTGCGTCGCCGGCCGTGCGTTATCGGCTGTGTATCAGCGGCTGTGCGTCACTGGCCGTGCGTCGCCGGACTTGTTCTGCGGCCGCATATCGCGCCGGCCGCTGCCCGGTCAGCATGACACGAAGCCCGTCCGGCCGGTCCGACGGGCTTTTTCTTGGGTGTGCGCGCCGCGCACGCCGTTCGTTTCCGCCTTTCGCCCCATCATGCCCGCTACCTTCGAACGTAAGCTGATCACCCGCGACGCGCTCGCCGCCCTGCGCGCGTCGCTGCCGTCGCCCGTCGTGTTCACGAACGGCGTGTTCGACATCCTGCACCGTGGCCACGTCACCTATCTCGCCGACGCGAAGGCGCTCGGCGCGTGCCTGATCGTCGGCGTCAACAGCGACGCGTCGGTGCGGATGCTCGGCAAGGGCGGCGACCGGCCGATCAACCGCGAGGACGACCGCATGGCGCTGCTCGCGGCGCTCGAGAGCGTCGACTTCGTCGTGAAGTTCGAGGAACAGACGCCGGTGTCGCTGATCGAGGCCGTCCATCCGGACATCCTCGTCAAGGGTGGCGACTACGACATGGATGTGCTGCCGGAATCCGCGCTGGTGCGCGGCTGGGGCGGCCGTGCGCTCGCGATCCCGTTCGAGCACGATCGCTCGACCACCGCGCTGCTGAAGAAGGTGCGCGCGCAGCAGCCGTAACGGGGCGGCGTGCGGCGGTAAGTGCCGATACGTGCCGATACGCGGCAATGCACGGCAATTCTCGATAATTCGCGGCAATATGCGGCGTTATGGCGCGGAGGCTGAGAGCGGCTCGGCCGCTACCGCCGGCGCCGCGATCGGCCCGCCGCTGACGGCCTGATCGGAAGCTTGCGCGAGCGGCGTCACGCGCAGCGCGTCGGGTCGCACCTGCCGCGACAGGATTCCCGGCTCGCGCGGACCGGCCGCAGGTTGCGGCCCGAGCACCTCGCGCGTCACCACGAGCGCGAGCATGTTGGCGAGAAAGAGAACAGCGATCAGCCAGCGCAGCATCGTCGATACTCCTTTCCGTCGTCCAGTCGTCCAGTCGTCCAGTCGTCCAGTCAGGCCAGCGCCGACGCTGGCCGTTCGGTTCGCCCGGTCCGCCGCGCATCAGGCGGCGCGCGTCCCGTTTCAACCATTCGCAACCATTTCCGCGGCAATCAGCGCCAGTCCGGAGAGGATCAGCGCATCGTGGCGCGTATATGGCACCGTCAGCGCACGCGCGACCTCGTCTGCCGCACCGCCCGCGAGCACGAGCCGCACCGGCGCCTGCCACGCGTCGTTCAGGTCGCGCCACGCGCGCTCGATCAGCCCCGCCTGCGCGTACAGGCAGCCGGCCGACAGCGAGCGCGGCGTATCGACCTGGAACGGGTCCGACTGCGCGCCGGCGAGCAGGCCGCTCGCGATGTCGGTCGTCAGCGTCGGCAACTGCGCGGTGTGCGTGCCGAGCGAACGCATCATCAGGGCCCAGCCCGGCGCGATCAGCCCGCCCGTGAAGCGGCCGTCCGCGCGCAGCGCCTCGAGTGTCGTTGCGGTGCCGAACGTCGCGATCAGCAGGTGCTCGCCCGGAAACGCCGCGTGCGCGCCGATCAGGCCGGCCCAGCGGTCGCTGCCGAGCTGGTCGGGCGTCGTGTAGCCGTTGGTCACGCCACCTTGCGCGGCGCACGCGCGGATCGTGGTGCGCGGCAGCCCCGGCCAGTGCGTGTCGAGCAGCGCATCGAGCCCCGCGGCGACGTCCGCGCCAGCGACGTTCGAGATCCACGCGCCGCGCGGGCGCGGCATATGCGTCCAGTCCGGATCGGCGCCGCCGTCGCGCGCATGGCCGAACACGCCCGTTTCGACCAGCGTGCGTTGCGCGTCCGCGAGCGCCCACTTGATCCGGCTGTTGCCGGCGTCGATCAGCAGGTGCGAAGTGCTCATCGTGCCTCGCGCAGCGACACGTCGCCGGCCGCGATCGCCTGGATGCCGGCGGGCGTGTCGAGCAGCAGCTGGCCTGTCGCGTCGATGCCGGTCGCGATACCGCGCGCACGCTCGACGCCTTGCTCGATCAGCACCACTTCGCGGCCCGCGTAGGCGTGCAGCGCGTGCCAGCGCGGCAGGAACGGCGCGAGCCCGTCGGCCGCGAACTGCGCGAGCGCGGGCGTGAGCGCGTTCAGCGCCGCGGCGAGTGTCTCGGTGAGGTTTGCCGACGCCCATGCGGACGACAGCGCGGCGGGCGGCAGCGCGCCTGCTTGCGACGCTTCGCGCGCGCGCTGCGCATCGACCTGCGCGGCGACGGCCTCCGCGCCGCGCACGTTGATGCCGAAGCCGATCACGACGGCCGTCGCGTCGGCCGTCGTCCAGACCGTTTCGATCAGGATCCCCGCGAGCTTGCCGACGAGCTGCGTCGAGCCGGCATCGGTGGCCGTCAGCAGCACGTCGTTCGGCCACTTGAGCGCGATGCCGGAGCGGCCGTCGAGCGGCAGCGCGGCGAGCCCTTCGGCGAGTGCGACGCCGATCGCGATGCTCAAGCCGCCGAGCGCGTCGACGGGGCGCGGCACGATGCAGCCGACCGAGCACAGCAGCGCGTTGCCCGGCTGCGCGAACCACGGCCGGCCCTGTCGGCCACGGCCCGCCGTCTGCTCGAACGCGACTCGTACGAGCGGCGCGGGGAGCGCGCTCGCGG